>JAQGHK010000393.1 GCA_028288875.1 Phycisphaerales bacterium
CGGGCGTTGTCTTGAATGTTGTGGATCAAAACATGCCACCTCGGTTCGTTTCATTCCATCGCGATGTAAGTCTCGGTCCTGCAAGTGGCAGTGATCGTTGGCCTCAAACGCGCGGCACAAGACGTTCCACCTCGGCTCCCGGCAATGATCGGCGGGTCGATCCAAATGATCATTCATAAACAGCTTCAGCAAATTGCTTTGTGATCAATCTTCTTCGAGCGGTCGTCATCGGCACGGCGATCGCTTTGGTGTTCTTCGCAATCGCACGACGCCGTGCGGCCTGCAAGGAGAGCACCGCGATGGACGACACCTATGTTGAGTTCGACGCCCTGTGCTTGGCTTCCGACGAAGCCGGCATGGAGATCGGCCAAGCACTGCTCGGCCGCTGCGAAAACGCCTCGCTGCTGCACGTACGTCACCCGCGAGAGGCCCTGAAGTTAACGATCCGATTACGGCCGAAGCTGTTTTTCATCAGCCTCACGACCGGTGCGCTCGATTCCGCAACGAATCTGATTACAGAACTCAGCCGCCGCCGTTTCGGCAACGATGTGCAGATCGTCGGCGTTTCACAGACGTACGACGAACTGATCGAACGGACCGCCCGCGTTGCCGGGGCGACGCACTATCTGACGCTGACCTCAGCAGCCGATGACGTGCTGCTCGACTCCATCATTGCGAACGCCGGCTTGCTGCCGCTCCGCTCAGTAGTGCCACGGTCGGGCCGGGGCCCACCGCGTCGATTCACTCACTCATCACGTCACTCTCGAAATTCGTTGCGTCTTCCGCGGCCTGACTAACTCCTTTGGTCGCTCCTCTTTCGACTGCTCAAAAGCTCAACCCCTCTGAAAGGTTTTCATCATGTCCATGCACGCTTCTCACCACCGTATCCTGATCGCCACCGCCGTGTCCGCGCTCGCCGCCGCCAGCGCAAACATCGCAATGGCCGTACCGATTAACGGCTTGTACATCGAAGACTCACGGTGTGACGTCGTGGCGGGAAAATCGCTTACCCACGAGCTCGGCGACCAGTCCACCTTCCCGACGAACGAGGCGCTGAAGATCGTTGTTTCCCAAACGAGCTCCGTGGTTTGCGTCGCGAACGACGGCATTGCGAATGACTGGGTCGTCCAGATGACCAACGTCAGCGGGCAGGCTTGGAACAATGTTTTCTTCGTCGCCAACCTGAACATTAATGTCGGCAACGCCGACGGCTCAGTAGTCGACTTTGGAAATGCGGCGGTCCTGTCCGACGCCTTCCGCATTGATGGCACAGTCACGCCCGGTTCCAACAACAGTCTGGCCGAGAGCGGCATCGCCGACGAAATCTTCTCACCTGGCGAAACCTGGCGGTTCCTCGTCACCAATTTCCAACACCCCTCGGGGGTCAGCCCGGTCCCCGGGTTCTTCTCTCCGGGCGCATTTGCTGGCACCACGTCGGTAACGACACCAGACACCGCAAGCATCCTTGCGACGCCGTACGTCCCCGAGCCCACCGGAATGGCCATGCTGGGGATCGCCGGGGGCGCTTTGCTGCTGCGACGCCGGCGATAGTCGGCCCTCGGGGCTGAGGTATTCGAGAAAGCCAACACCGAGGTTACATCATGAATCCGAAGGCTCGCTCCCAATTTATTACCGCTGTTGCGGCGGCTGCGGCGTGGTGGCCGATTAACGCTACGGCGTCGCCCGTTGCCGTTTCCGGCCACTTTATCGACGATGCCCGGGGCGACGCCGTTGCCGTGCAATCGCTCAGCGGCGAGTTGGGGGATGACGCTCAATTCCCAATCGGCGGCGCGATCGACTACCACACGCACCGGCTGTACCAGGACATCGGCGTGCCGAACGACGGCATTGCTAATGACTGGAACGTTCACATGACCAACGTGAGCGGCCAATCCTGGGCGAATTTGTTTTTTGTCGCCGATCTCGGTGCGACGGTCGGTAATGCCGACGGCAAGGTGGAAGATGTCGCCAACGCCGCCAGCGTATTCACCGACGCGTTTCGAATCGACGCGCTGGGCAGCAATGCGAACCTGCTATCAGAAAGTATTTCGTCTGACGGCATCTTCGAACCCGGCGAGGAATGGGAATTCGGTGTGATGAATTTTGGAAGCGGCCTAAACGCCTTGCCACCCAGTTTCATCACGCCCGGCGTGTTTGCTGGATCGTCACCCATGGTAGGACTCGGCGGTACGAACGCGAGCATTTTAGCTTCGCCAGTGCCCGAACCGGGTGTGCCTGCAACGATCGCGCTGTTTGCCAGCCTGCTGCTTCGACGCCACCGCGGCAGGTCTGATCCTCGGCGAGCAATCGGCCGTAAGCTCCTGCCGTTTCGAGCTCACGCGGATAGCCGCAGCGGCGGGGCGATGGGAGTCGTCAGCGTGCGAAGCAGGAGCGCTGTTTGCTCGGCATCTTGCGGACGCGAGAACAGATAGCCTTGCAGCATGTCGCAGCCGATGCCGAGCAGGAACTCGCGCTGGCTTACTGTTTCCACGCCTTCGGCCACCACTTTGATGCCCAGGCTTTTGGCTAGCGCGACGGTCGCACCGACAATGATACGACTGCTGCGGCCGTTGGTTTCGGAGTCGATCGATCGCACGAACGAATGGTCGATCTTGAGCGTGTCGATCGACAGGCGCTGCAGATAGGCCAGCGACGAATAGCCGGTCCCAAAATCGTCGATCGCCACTTCCACTTTCAGGTGCTTCAGCCGAAGCAACTTGTCTTCCGCGTCGCGCATGTTGCGCATCAGGAGGCTTTCGGTTAGTTCGATGCCGATCGCGCCCTGTTGGCCGGCGATTTGAATGGCTTCCGATACGCTGAGCATGAACTGCGGCTGCGAGAATTGTAGCGTCGACACGTTTACTGAGATCGGCACCACAGGCAACCCATGGTCGGCCCAGGCGCGGTACTGGCGGGCTGCTTCGTGCAGCACCCATTTTCCGATCGGCACAATCAGGCCCGAATCTTCGGCGATCGTGATGAATTTACCCGGCGGCACGAGGCCTAGCGTCGGATGCTGCCAGCGGACGAGCGCTTCCAATCCAACCGTCGAGCCGGATGCGTCGACCTTCAGTTGGTAGTGCAACCGCAGTTGGTTGTTCTCGATGGCTTGGGAGAGCGAATTCTCCAACTCCATCCGTTCAACCGCATGTTCGCTCATGTCCGGCGTGAAGGACCGCGCAGCATTTCGGCCGGCGTCTTTGGCACGGTAGAGCGCCAGGTCGGCGTTCTTCAGAAGCGTGGCTGAATCCAGGCCGCACTCCGGATAGACGGCCGCGCCAATGCTCAGGGTAACGATTAGTTTCAGGCCACGCAGATCGACAGGGCGTTTGAACTCTTCAACGAGTGAGTTGGCGACCAGCTCCGCATCTTTCGGGTCGACGAGTTCCGACAGGATCACCGCGAACTCATCGCCGCCCATGCGGGCCAGCGAATCACTGGTGCGCAGGCGACTTCTAATGCGGTGGGCGACCTGGCAGAGCAATTCATCGCCGGCCTGATGGCCGTAGGTGTCGTTGATGTGCTTGAAGCGATCGACATCGATCAGCAGCGCCGCGGCTGCTCGGCCGGTTCGACGCGATAAGGCCATGGCCTGTTCCAAACGATCCTGAAATAGCGCGCGATTGGGCAATTGCGTCAGTGCGTCGTGCTGGGCTTGAAACTTCAGCTGATCGCTCAATTGTCGATGTTCCACCGCTACGCTGGTGAGTTCGCTCGACATTTTCAGCAGCTCGCTGGTCGAGGCGCGCGGCCGATCGTAGTCACGACGATAGATCGTGAACGCGCCGGCCGCTTCGCGCTGGCGCGAGCGAATCAGGATCGACCAGCAGGATTTAACGCCATGCTCGGCTAAAGCGGGGCGGAGGTCTTTCCAGGCATCATCGCCGTGAATATCGCAGATGATAACGCGATCGGTCCCGCCGGCGGCGATCTGGCTGAAGCGATCGATCAGCGTGTACATCTGCCGCTCGGCCAAGCTGACGATGTCCTGCGGCAGGTTCGGGGCGTAGTGGTGCAGGACGCCCTCGTTCAGCATGATGCCGACGGCAGAGGCGGTCGGTTCCTGGATCTCCGCGGCGACGATCAACCGCTTGAGAATGTCGTTCAAGGGCCGTCCCTGGGCGATCATTTGCAGCACGTCGGCGCGGACTTCTTCGCGGAACTCCATTTCCTTGCGGCCGTCGATATTGCGAGCGGATGCGTGGATCTCGGTGAACGCCCCGGTGAGCGGATCGTGGAGCGCTCGCCAAGTGGTTTCGAGCCATACCCATGAGCCATCGGGGCGACGGAAGCGAAACTCAGTGTGACCCGAATTAATCTCGCCCGTGAAACGCGCAGCGACCGCGGGGAAGTCATCGGGGTGAACGAATTCGCTGGTGTGGCGGCCCAGCATCTGTTCGGGCGTGTAGCCGAGGATCGCTTCCGACGCGGGCGAAACGTACAGGAAATGGCCCTTCGGGCTTTGGCGTGAGATCACGTCCGAAGAATTTTCGGCCAGCACACGAAAACGCTCTTCGCTTTCCTGCAGGACAAGCGCTTTCTGCGCGAGCAGGTCCATCAGCCGCTTGGTGTTTAGCGAGGTGTGGACGCGAGCGCGAAGTTCGGCCGGGTCGAAGGGTTTGATGACGTAATCGGCAGCGCCCAGCTCCAAGCCGCGGAGCTTTTCCTCGGTGGTCGCAGCGCCGGTGAGGAAGACGACGGGGATGTCCATCGTTTTCGGATTCGCCTTGAGCTGGGTGCAGACTTCAAAGCCGTCCATGCCCGGCAGATCGACGTCCAGCAGGATCAGATCAGGTGGGTTCGCCGCGGCGCGAGTCAAGCCGTCGTAGCCATC
>JAQGHK010000399.1 GCA_028288875.1 Phycisphaerales bacterium
CCAGTTCAGTCAGAGCTTGGGCGGAACGAGTCACATCCATTGATATACCCGATCCGCCCGTGCCCGGCATGGGCCCGCCGCAGACGCCATTTTTCTTGTCAGTTCGGCGCGTTTTGCCGATGATCGACCTTATGTCGCGTGTTTCATGGCTCTCAATCCTCCTGCTCGGCTTAACGGCCGCTCCGCTCGCCCGCGCGGCGGAACTCACCTTGAAAGACTCTGACAAAGAAGTGCAGATCAAGGTGCCCATCGATTGGGAGCGGCATACCGTGCCGGCCGGCATCCGCAGCGTGGAGATGGGCAATCCCACACACGATGCGTTCGTTCACCTGACCCACATCCGTAAGGAAGACTCCACACTCAAAGACCTTCAGGCATGTGCAGACGTGTCGTTCCGCAACGACTTCAACAACGGCCGCGGGCAAAACTCGCACGTGACCGGCCCCAAGTCGATCAAAGTGAACGGCCACCCGGCGCTCCAGTACGAACAGACCTGCAACTGGGCCGACCGGCGCATGGTCATCGTGCGGACGTATATCGAGCTCGACGGGTCCTGGAACATCATTATCTGCGCTTCCCGCCCGTCGGACGCCAACGCCATCCGGCCGAAATTTGACCGCATGATCGATTCGTTCAACGACGTCAAAGACGTGCCGGCCTCCACCCAGCCGGCCAATGACGCTGACCTTGATCCAACCCACCATGCGTGACTTCCTGATCGATACCGACACCGCCTCCGACGACGCCGTCGCCCTGATCATGGCGCTGCGGCACGCCGACGTGAACGTCCGCGGCATTACGACCGTCGCCGGCAATGTCGGCGTCGAACAGGCCACGCAGAACGCGCTGCTCGTGACCGAGCTGTGCGAGTCCGACGCGCCCGTCTTCACCGGCTGCGCGAAACCGATGCTCCGCCCGATCAGCGACGCCAGCTGGTTCCACGGCCGCGATGGCCTGAGCGATATCGGCCTCGTTCCTCGCTTGCGCTCCGCCTCGCCCGGCCACGCCGTCGATGCCATCCTCTCCATCACCCAACAATACCCCGGTCTGACGCTCGTCACCCTCGGCCCGCTGACGAACATCGCAACGGCCTTGATGCGCGACCCTGACATCGCCCGCCGTGTCGGCCGCTGCGTGATCATGGGCGGCAACCCGTGCTGCGTCGGCAACGTCACGCCGGCCGCGGAATACAACATCTGGTGTGACCCGGAGGCGGCCCAGATCGTGGTGCAGTCGGGCATGCCGATCGAACTGGTCGGCTGGCATATCAGCCGCGGCGACGCCGTGCTGAACGCCGGCGAAATCGCCGATCTGCAGAGCTTCGGCACGCCCTTGGCCACGTTCGCCGTCAACTGCAACCGAAC
Source organism: Phycisphaerales bacterium (assembly GCA_028288875.1). Taxonomy (GTDB): domain Bacteria; phylum Planctomycetota; class Phycisphaerae; order Tepidisphaerales; family Tepidisphaeraceae; genus RYN-431. Next base: position 1,365 of record JAQGHK010000399.1, read on the forward strand.
GGCCATGAACGCCTACCGCACGCAGACCGGCGAAAACGGCATCAGCCTGCCCGATCCGACCGCGATGGCCGTCGCGCTTGATCCATCGATCGTCACCAGCGCCAGCGAGCACCGGCTGATGATCGAATGCCACAGCGAACTCACCCGCGGCATGACGGTTGTCGACCAGCTGAACGTGGCCGACGATGCCCGCAATCAGGCGCTCTGGCACTTAGAAGCCCAGTCTCTCCCACCGGCCGGCATCGTCTGGTCAATCGACGTCCCGGCGTTCAAGCAAATGGTGATGGCCTCGCTGCTATAGGCAGGCTTTTTGGGCGCCTCTCCCGCTCCGGTCCCCTCTCCCGGTATTGCCGGGAGAGGGTTAGGGTGAGGGCTTCGGCGGGGTGGCTGCGGGAGTAGGCTACCTTTCTGGTCCGAATGCCTTCCCGAACGTCCGCCGCCCTCGGCTTCGACCAAACTCCTTCGTCGAAAGCCCTCACCCCAACCCTCTCCCGGCCATACCGGGAGAGGGAGCGAAACCGCCGCCGCTGTACCCTGAGCCGTTGCCTACGCCTTCGCCGTCTTTGCCGTCTTCGCGCGCCAACTCGCCAGCATGGCATCCAGCGCCGCGTTCGTCCGTAAAGCACTCTCTCCCGTGCTCGGGCACTTCCCGCGACCATGCAGTTCATCCACGATCGTCTGAATCAGCGGCTGCTGCACGTGTGGCGGATTCTCCAGCATGAATGCTTCATTCCGGTCGGCGGTGATGAGCTCAATCGGCTTCTCACCAAACGTGGACAAGCGAATCAGGCCCGTGGTGCCGACGATTTCGACCGTGTCGCGTCCCGTGCCGGCCGCGTAGCACCAGCAGCCGGAGCCGAGCGCGCCGCTGGCGTGTCGCCACGTGCCGCTGACCGTGTCTTCCACGCCGTACAGCCCGGCCGTGTTAGTCGCCTCGCCGGCCGCCGATTCAATCGGGCCGCAAAGGTGATCGATCAGATCCAACGTGTGCGACGCCAGGTCCAGCAACAGGCCGCCGCCCGCGACGGCGGGATCAATCCGCCATGCCGTGCCGGCCGCTTCTTCCTTCGACGGCGGTTTCCACAGGATCGCAGACACCGCCTGAACACGGCCGATCGCGCCGCTGTCGATCAATTGCTTGGCCTTCACAAACCGCGGCAGGCAGCGGCGGTAGTAGGCGACGAACAGCTTCACGCCCGCCGCCTTGCACGCGTCCACCATCTGCCGGCATTCGTCGCCCGTGCGGGCCATCGGCTTTTCGACGTAGACCGGTTTGCCGGCCGCCGCCGCGCGCAAGCAATATTCTGCATGCGTGTCCGGCGGCGTGGCCACATACACGATGTCGACATTCGGATCGGCGATCAGCTTGTCCGCGTCGTCATACCAAGCCGGCACGCCGTGCCGCTCGGCATAGTCGGCTGCTAATGCGGCATTTCGCCGCATAACGGCGACGAGCGACGATCCCGCCGCCTTCTGTAGGCCCGGGCCGCTCTTGCGTTCCGTGACGTCGCCACAACCAACGATTCCCCAACGGATTGTGTTCATCCCCCTATTTGAACGGACCCGGTGGGGTTGGGCCAGCGACGCGCCATCTATCCCATTTGCGGGGCGGTGAAGCTCACCGTATGCGGATACGAATATCTAAGGGAATACGTCTGTAGCCGGCAAGTTCCATATGTGGTATGTATGGCCACAGATGCAACTTGCAAGAGGTGTTGTCGTTGGGGGCTTGCTTGCTTTCCTTTCTTCCGAATCGGCTGTTTTGGTCGCGGATACCACGCATGACGTGATTAATGCGGGCACTTCGGCCTGGGCTGCTGCCGCGCAAAGCGGGCGGTCTGACATGCTGATTCTGGGTGACAGCGTCACCTGGTCCGCCGGCTACGGTTGGGATCACGGCGTCACAAAGGCCGCTGGCGAAGTTCTCGGCCTCGCCGGTAGCGGCCTCATCGGGGATTCCGGTGCTACAGGCCAGGGCTATGGCGCCGTTGCGTTCGGCGGGGCGTTTTTCGGGAATGGTTTTGCAACAACCCTCGACGCCGTTCCGGTAGATCGTCAGGGTTACGCCCTGCGCGTCGGTGTGCCCGCAGTCACGGCAGGCACCACGCCACTGAATGGCTTTTCGTTCGGCGTTACCGGCCAAGCCCCTCAATTGGACCCGGCGGCGGCCTACGACTGGCATTTGTATACGGCCTCTGCACCGGGCGGCGGGTCGTTGCGCGGGTATCGTCGGATCGTGAGCGCCACGACGATCAGCATCGGCCAAACGCTTTCGGCCGTAGCGACCGCCACACCGCCCGTTGGCTTGGAACACACCGTGCTGCACTTTAATGCCTCGCCCACCTCGCCGGCCGGTGTGCAGCAGGAAATGCGACTGGACGACGTTCAGAATACGTCGATCTTCTATTCCCGCGTCATCAAGCCCGGCGCGACCGGCGTGACGGTCTCCAGCCTCGGCCTCGGCGGGAACCCGACGAAGAACTTTTATAACCAGGTCTACGCCGCCATGAGCCCCGCGGGCCGAACGGCGTACCTGTCGAACCTTGTTGATGGCGGAACGGGCAAACTGAACGTCATGCTGGCCGAAGGATTCAATGACCGAAATGACCGCACGCTCAGTCTGAACGGCGTGGATTTCGGGTACACCCAGGCCGGGTTCCGCGACAACATCACCACGCTGATCGGGCTGATGCGATCCGACTGGTCGGCGGCCGGCAAGAGTGGCCGATCTCTCGTTCACGCTCGTCGGCATGTATCAGGATGACCAGGAAACCGTAACCGGCCTGCCGAGCCTGCTGCCCGGCTTCGCGGAAGTGGAAATGCAGCTCGCGGCGGCCGACCCGCAGATCTCCTTCGTCGATCTCTGGCATGATGCCCCGGGCTATCTTGCCGCCGTAAATGCCGGCTACCTGGCCGACAGCGTGCATCCGACCGCCGCCGGGGCCGATGCCTACAGCCGAACGATCATGGCGGCCTTGGTACCGGAGCCAACGCTGATCGGCCTGGCTGCGATCCTGCTGCCGCTCATTCGCCGTCGGCGATCGATCTGATTTCCGTCGACGTACGGCAACGCCTCCTGCAAACTTAGCGCACGCTGTGATTGAAACCCCGCGGCCCGGTGTTAGCGTACTTCGCGACCGGTTCGTTTCACTCACTCGGAGTTTGCCATGGCCAGCACTTTTGAAGTCGGGAAAAAGCTCGTTGAACTCTGCGCCGCGAACAAGAACGTAGAAGCGGTCGAGACGCTATACGCCGACGACATCGTCAGCGTGGAAGCCGTGGACATGGGCGGCAAGGGCCGCACCACCACCGGCAAGGCGGCCGTCGTCGAGAAGAACAAATGGTGGCTGGAGAACCACGAATTCCACGGCGGCGCGACGCTCGGCCCGTGGCCGCACGATGACAAGTTCATCGTGCACTTCAAAATCGATGTCACCGCCAAAGCCGGCCCGATGAAGGGCCAGCGGATGAACATGGAAGAAGCCGGGCTCTACACCGTCAAGGACGGCAAGATCGTGCGCGAGGAATTCTTCTATCACATGGGCGGCTGAAGGCTTCCCCATGCAGGAGCAGACCCGATGCCGCAAGAGGAACCGATTGCCGCCGCTCTCCCAGCCGTGCCGCCTGTGATCCGCACGCGCGCGGAGCAGACGCTGGTCTCGACGGTCGGCGTGATCGTGCACACGGTGCTGTCGGGGGCCGACACGCAGGGGCGATTCAGCCTGCTGGACTATTTGTCGCCCGCCGGCAGCCCCGGGCCGGCACTGCACCGGCATGATCGGACGGATGAGACGTTCTACGTCGTCGACGGCGAAATGAATTTCCAGGTCGGCGATCGCCAGTTCGTGGCGTCGGCCGGCACGGTGGTGCACGTGACGCCGGGAACGCCGCACGCATTCTGGAACGCCAGTGCCGCCGCGACGCGGATGACGATCGCCTTCATGCCGGCCGGCTTTGATGGTTACTTCATGGAGTTGTTCGCCATGATCAACGCCCGGCCAGACGCGGCGACGGATATCCGCCCGTTGGTGGCCCAACTCGAAAGCCGCTACGACGTCGTGACGGTCGGCCCGCCGCCGGCGCTGAATGCTCGGGGATGATCGACGGTCTATTCCGTTGGCGTGCGCGCGACGGCCGTGCGGCGGACGATCTGCAGGCGGGCGATTTTTCGCAGGTTCACCACTTCGCGCGTGCCGTCTTCGTTCTCGATCAACACGTTCTGCGTGTCCGCGCTGAGCTTCAGCCGGCGGGGCGTGCCGCGGTCGATGCGGAAGAGGGCGCTCGCTTCGTCCGAACTGGTCGGGCGATCGATGACGTCGCTGATTGAGACCAAGGCGTCCATCCACAGCGTTAGTTCGCCGGTCGCGGTGCGGAACCGCATCGCCGGCGAGGGGGCGGCGTTGGTGTCGTTGCTTTGAGCGATCAGCAGGGTGTTGCGGACGCTGCCATCGCGCAGCCAGAGGCGCGCGGGCATCGGGGCGGTGTGCGTCGAGGCTGCGTCGTCCGCCATGCCATCGCCGGCGGCACCCGCGAACAGGAGAAAGGCCAACGCAATCGATCGAACGGGTTTTCGCAGCATACGGCTTTGCGTCCGATATGAACGCCCTGTGAAAGGCTGATCGCCTTAATGGAGCAATCGGCCGAATCCGCGTGCGGCTGAAGTGCCCGGCCGCGGATTGGCAAGGCGTGCGGATCGTGCGGATTATTCCGCCCGGCCGAACTTCTCCGCTATGATTCCCGGCGACTTCAGAAGGGCATCTATGGCGGTTGATCATCGTGCGCGGCTTCCTGTTCGTGTGTCTCTCGCGACCCTCGTGGGCATGGGCCTGCTGGGTGGCTGCCAAAAGGCCAACCCGGCCGTGCAGCGGTCTCAGCAGGCCGCCGACGTGCTGACCGGGGCGCGGCAGTCGCTCGGCGTCAGCGAGCAGGCGGTGGTTCAGTCGCAGGCCGCGCTGCGCACGCTGGGCCAATCCAAGGGCGATCTGCAACCGCCGTTCGCCGCGTTCGTGCTTCAGCTCGAAGCCGTCCGCAAAGAGGCCGCCAGGCAGCAGGACCAGGGCGAGGCCGTGCTCGGCCAGGCGACGTGGTACGTCGGCGCCCGGCAGAAGGACATCAGCACCATCAACAACGACGAGCTGCGCCACACGGCCGAGCAGCGGACGGCGAAGATGCAGGCGCAGACACAGACCATCAAAGATCTCTATGGCCGAATGAATAATGCCTTTGGCGTCTACATCCGTAATCTCAGCGATCTTCAGACGTACCTGGCCAATGACCTGAACTACGGCGCGCTCAATTCCGGCCAGCGCTGGGTGACCGAGGCGGCCACCTCCGGCGAAAAGCTGCGGGGCACTATCCGCGACTTGGCCGTGCAGATCGACCTGATGAGCAACACGCTTTCGCCCGTGCCGATCCCCACCAGCCCGTGGCCGACGACGCTGCGCACGACGGAGCCGGCGGCGAGCCAGCCGTAAAGAGGCGGCGATTGGAAGTCTGGTGTCGTTGGTCATTTTCGTCTGAATTGATGCTGCTGAAGTGATGCTGCCATGCCTCCACCGAATCAATGTCGCGGCGCGCTTGCCTTTGGGATCTTTGCCATCTTGTGTGTTGTCGGCGCGCCTGCCCTTGCGGCGGAATGGTCGGCGAGGAACACACGCGGCGGATTGAAGGGCATTGTTGAACTGCCCGGCGGCGCACTTCTTTCGGCCCGATGGGAACGCGGGAAAGACCGCAGCCGTATTCTGACGGTTCGCAGTGAAGACCGCGGCAAGACGTGGGCGGACGATGCCGTGGTGCGGACCGCGCCGGCCGGCACGGATGCAGGCGACGGCAACCTGATCCGTCGTCCGGATGGCACGCTGCTGATCTGCTATCGCTACAACCGCCACCCGGCGGGCGAGGCGGCGACATTTTCCATTCGCGTGAGTGAGAGCACCGACGGCGGCAAGAGCTGGCAGGATCACTCGATCGTGGCGCAGTCGGCGGCCGACAAGCCACGCGGGCTGTGGGCGCCGTTTCTGTTTCAGACGCGGCAGGGCGAGGTGCTTTGCTTCTTTGACGACGAGCAATCGCCGCAGCAGGCCGGGCTGGATCGGCACCAGTGGGTGTCGGTCCGAAGATGGGAAGTGGGGAAGCGGGCATGGTCGGAATCGGTCACGGTTTGCCGGGCGAATGATCCGAAGCAATTGTCCCGCGACGGCATGGCGACGGCCGTCGAATTGCCCGATGGCCGGCTGCTGGTGACAGCAGAAAGTGTTCGCCGCGAGCAGCCGCATACGAATGTGGTGCGCAGTGTGACCAGCGCCGATGGCGGCCGAACCTGGGACTGGCAGGACCATGAACCGCCGATCGTATTCGCCCCGGCGGCGGTTGATCACATGGCGGTGTCGCCGTGGGTGATCGGGCTGCGCTCGGTCGAACTGGCCTGTTTCTTTTCGTCCGACGAAGACCAATCGCGCACCAGCCGGCCGGGCGATTCTCAGGCGAAGTTCAACGCCGATTTGAAGATGACGCT
>JAQGHK010000440.1 GCA_028288875.1 Phycisphaerales bacterium
GACGGCCGAGGTCGCATTGCTGGTGGGATCGAACGTGCCGTTGTTATCAAACGCCACGGCCAAGCGGTAGATGCCGGGAACCTTCGCCGTGATCTGGAACTGTTCGCCAAAGCCGCCTGAGCCCGAGGGACCGGGCCGGTCGGTCGCGACCAGTCGGCCGAGCGGATCAAAGATGCCCAAGCCCAAGTCAGTGGTCGCCGATGCGGCGCCCGTAAAGGGATCAAGAGCCGTCAACTGCAGCACTGCGCTTTGACCGGCCAAAAGCGACAACGAGTAGTTGTCGACGTAGTCTTTCGTCGGGTTGCCTTGCAGCGTGCCCGTCCAGCTCATGCCCTGATTGTCGCCAAAACTGCTGGCGGCCTGCTCATTGGCGGTGTCGTTGCCGACGACGCTTCCGGAGAGCAAACCATTGAAGAACGCACTACCGGCTTTTTCGCGGCCTTGCAGAATGTATTCGGCTTCGTCGACCGGGGTTGTCAGGCCAGGTGCCGACGGTGAACTGCGCACCTGCACCGATGCGGCGAAGGTATTGGCCACGTGGACGTAGCCGAGCTTGCCGCCGATGCGAACGTTTACACCCGAGCGATAACGAGCATTGGAATTGCTGCCAATCGAGCCGCCGACGTACAGATTCTGCAGGTCGCCGTTGACGGTGAAGTTGTTGGTGATGGTCGTTTTCTCATCCAACGCGAGGCCGTCCGGATCGCCCGTCAGGATATTGCCGGCATAGAAGGTGCCGACGCTGCCTTCGACGTTAACCAGACCGGTGATCGTGCCACCGATAAATACCTTGGTCAGCGTCACGCCCGGCGCCGTTTCCAGGCCGGCATAGATGACCCGTGTGTTCGGGCGGACGCCGATGCTGGCGTTGAACCGTTGGCGAACAATCGGGATGGCCTCTTCGGTCTTAATATTCGGATTAATGTCGACGGTCCGCGCGCCGATGTAGACACTTCCGGTAGCGTCCGGCGTAACGGTGCCGTCGGAGTTGTCATCCCCAGTGGGTGGCGGCTCTTCAAATGCGCGGATAGCGCCCGGGCTGCCGCCGAATGGGGTGGCATCGGCGGGATCGCCATCGGCGTTGGCGACGGAACTGATCAGGATCTGCGACCCAGGCTTGGCCGCTGCGACGTAGATGTTAAAGAGGTCTGCACCATCGGCGACCTGGGGGACGCCGGTGGGATTGGCGCGGATCAGGTCGCGAATGACCACGCTGTTGTTGGTCCCACGCACGCGGGCTGCGGTGAACTCGGCGACAATCTCGCCGACCAGCGTGATGCGGACGACCTTTTTACTCGCATCGAGGTAAAAGAACGTGTCGCCGCCCTGGAGCGTCGTCAGCATGCGGCGCGACTCGAGTTCTTCGAGAGGAGCAGCAACGGCACGACGTAACAGATTTTGACGCTGGATCGCTTTGCGCGGGGTACGGCCACGAAACATGTGCGCTTCTCCTCAGCCTATGGGGCAGGACATCGATCGATCGGCGACGCGAAGGCCCTATTGCTAGGACATCGACCTTTCGCGGGCGGGGCGGCCCCGACGAGTCAAGGACGCCGCGGATGATACTGACTTTACCGCAGCGCCTCGCCACAGCGCTGACACCCGACGACGCGACGGAAAAACCGCCGCCACGAGGGTGATTCACCCTTGCTTCTACCCTGCCCGGCGTCGCCGTGTCAACGACGGCCCGGCGGGGCGACACGTCCGCGAATGTCGAACGTCCGACAAGTTCGACCGCCGGTTCGTTGGCACGCGAGCAGGCTGGTAAACCAGACCCGCCGGCCGAGCCGGCGTTAGACGTTCTGGGGAATAAAACCGGACCGCGGCATCGCCGTCCGGAAGCGGGGCCGGTGGCGGGGCGGCTGGTGGCGCGGGCAAGGGGGCGATCGGCGCAATAAAAAACGCCCGATCCTCCGCAGGTCGGGCGTCACTCGGTCTATTTACCGCGCCCATACAGGCTCGCGGCGGCCGGGTTGGATCGGAAAGGCCGGGGCATCATTCGCAAAGGTCGCCGAAGCGGCCCGCAAAGCCCGGCCGGGCGGCTTAGCCAACAACAGCGGCGTACGGCACCAAGGCCATATACCGGGCGCGTTTGATCGCTTTGCTGATCATCCGCTGTTCCATCGCAGAAGCGCCCGTGCGCTTGCGGCTGGACATCTTGCCGTTGTTGCTCATCAGCTTTTTCAGGGATTCCGTGTCCTTATAGTCCACGAACACCTTGCCGGCCTCGGCCGTACGGGTGACGCGGGTCTTGGCTTTGCTGAAGGTCTGGAACTGCTCTTTCGATCGCGGCGGCATATCAATTACTCCAAAATCAGTCGAGACGGGAAACTGTAACAATCGGCCCGCCAATTGCAAGCGTTATCTCTTTGCGCATCGAAATTATCGCGCTATGTCAATGTGCGGCGGGCTTGGTCGTCGATAAGGCTTGTACGCCAAAGGTCGTCCGCAATTGCCGGGCTGCGAGCGAACGGGGGGTTTTAGAGCTTTCGGTCGTCGCGGCGGTCATCAACAGGTCTTTGGCCAATGCCTTGCTCGCGACATCGCCGCGCGACAAAACGAATTGCCCGACGAAGTAATAGACATTAGCGGCATCGTCGTCTGGGTCGTCGCCGAGGATCAGCGTCAGCCGATCTGTGCTCGGTGAACCTTTTTCCTTGATCAGTTCCTTCAGATAGGACGCCGTCGAGACCAATGCGGCGCGCTTGCTGCCGCCGGGCATTTTAAACGGCTTGGCCGGGTCGGTGAGCTGGGCCAGCAGGCGATCGCGGGCGGCGTCGTTGTGCCGGGCGGCCGCCAAGCTGGCGGCCACCAGTCCGGCCCACGGGTCGTTGGTTCGGCCGGCTACCTGGGTTGCCACCGTCTCGGCCTGTTTGTCATCGCCCGCGATCAGGAAGACACTGATCCGGTCGGTCAGGCCTTCCCGATCGGTGCGATTGCGGATGGAAAGCTCGTACTTCAGCAGTTGCTTCTTCGCGGCCGCCAGATCGCCGTGGCCGGTGCGTACGCACCACTCCGGCCACTTTGTCGGGCGGTCGTAGTGTTCGCCGTTTTCGATTTGAAGCTTTTCGGCCGTAGCCCAATCGCCGGTGGCTTCGCAGGCTTCGGAATACGCGTCGGTTGCCCAGGCCGCCCCCGTCTCGGCGGCATCACGGGCATAGGGGATCGCCTCGGCAGGGCGGCCTATCGCAACGAGATGCCGACTGATTTCCGCCTGTACGCTGGCGTGCTGCAGGCCGGGGTCAGGGGCTTTGAGAAATCGCTGCAGAGATTCCAGCCATTTCCCCTCGTCGCCGCGTTTCAGGTACAGCTTGGCCATCCCGTGGAAGCCCGACCAGTCCGGCGAACCGGCTACATATCGCTCGTACATGGCGATGCTCTTATCGAGATCGTTCGCGTCCGCGTAGTGTCGGGCTAACGCCATCGTCAGGGCAGGGTGATCGCCGTTCCCCTTAAGCCAGCCTTCGAATTTCGCCTCGGCTTCCGGCCACCGAAGATTGATTTTGACCGCCTGAAGCATGGGCGAATCCGGCGCGATGGCTTCCATTCGTTTGATCTTGCCGTCGACGTATTTCGGGTCGGTCAGCCCGTGGCCGAAGCTGAAGGCTGAAACGTAGTAGTCGAGATCGGTCGCCGTGTTGTCTGCCCGTGTGACCAAAATATTCCAGGCGGCGTGCGACTTCGCTTCTGGCCGGCCGTCCCAAGCTCCAGACGCCTCGCCCATGGCGTAAGTCGGGTCATCGATATTGACCGCGTCCAGCTTTGCGTTTTTCGCGTCGTTGTTGTTCCCTGACGCCGCGCGCAGGTAATCGAGAAATCCGTGATACCGATGCCCGGCGACCAGCGGCTCTGATGCGGTTAGGAAGTCGGTCGCGTCAATGCCCCACTTCTCGGCGATGTGCCACGCTTCCTGCTCGACGTTCATGAAGGTGATGTCCTCGATCTCGTGGGCGATGACATGCCATGACGGTTCGGTTGCGTCGGCATCGCCGGCCTTGTGAAGGGCGGCGACGACTTTCATCCGCCCGCTCGGGTTCTTCCCCGGGCCGCGCAGGATGCGAATCATATTGGCAATCGGTTCGGGCAGGCCGGGCAGGCCGTCGGCTCTGCCGAGGGTGAATGCGAAGGCGTCGCCGCCCGCCGCGCTGGCCCAGTTCGCCAAGCCCGGGCCGGCGTTCGCGATGATAACCGCGATCGCCCGCTGCGAATCCGGTGTGACTTTAAGCGTCGCCAGCGCCGAGCCGATTGTGGCGGCGACGGCTTTTGAGTGTTCCACCGCGATCGTCGCGAACAGCCGGCCCCATGGCGCTTGCTGCTTGTTGGTCACCGCCGACAGCGTGCCGGCGTCGTAGAGCGTTAGCGCCCGGATCAGTTCGCTTCGCCAGTCGTCGGGCGCGCCGGCGGTATTGGCGGCGTCCAGATCGGCCATCGCCTGCTTGGGCAGGCCGACGAGGGCTTCGGCGTAGGCGCGGCCGGCGAGGGCGGTCGGGTCGTTCGGAAATTTCACGACGGCCCGCTGGCCGTACAGCAGGGCGCGGGCGGCCATCAGTTTGGGTGTGCTGCCCCAGATGAAGGCTGACAATTGGTAGGCGTTCGCATACCCGCGAGCGAGTGCCGCCAGGCGCGCGGGCGATTCGCCGTCGGTGCGAATCTGCTGATGAACCAACCGCAGACCTGCCAATTGCGTGAGCAGTTCGGGGTGTTCCAGTGCGATGGCGGCTTCTTCGCTGATCGGGCCGTCTTTGTCCGTCTTGTTCGGCTGCCCGTTCAGCCCGGCCTTGTGCAATGCGTCGACCAGTTCCTTGCGCGACAGCGCCTCGGCCACGGCGATCAGATCCTGCGGCTTGTTCGACCAAATATTGAAATCGGCCTTGGGTGCGGTGAACACCGGATCGGGCTTGCCATCGACGAACAGCCGCAGCGTCATGGGACGGCGAATGTCGATATCCGGGATGAGGGTGAGCGTTCCCGTACCGCGGACCGGCTCGCCCAGAACCTCGTCGCGCGTGGTCAGACCCAGTTCATCCCGCGCCGCGATGAGCACGGCCTTTCGAAAGCATTCACGCGACAACAGCGGGTGATTTTGGCCAAGCTCTGGGTCGGTCTTCAGC
>JAQGHK010000458.1 GCA_028288875.1 Phycisphaerales bacterium
GAATGCCGTCTTTGACCGCCATATGCGCGAGGAAATCAACCATCCGCTGGCGGTTGGATTCTTCAGCCGGCTGGAGTTTTTGTGCCGATTCGCCGGCGACCGTATTTATCATCCAGCCTACATGTTAACCGATTGCTCATGCTCGGCCGAACCAATTCATCAGCGATCTGGAGAATCAGGCAAGCCTTTGCGACGATCGCGCCTGTACGAGTGCCGGCCGGAAGCGTTTAATACCGCTCAGTACGAATGACGCCGTTCGTCAGTCTGAATTCTTCAAGGAGCCACCATGATCGCCACCAAAAGTTACGCCGCCCAGACCAAGACTTCGCCGCTCGCCCCATTCAGCTTCGAGCGCCGCGACCTGAAGCCCGCCGACGTTCGCATCGAAATTCTGTACTGCGGCGTCTGCCACAGCGACATCCACCAGGCCCGCGACGAATGGGGCGGCAGCATCTTCCCGATGGTGCCCGGCCATGAGATCGTCGGCCGCGTGTCGGCGGTCGGCAGCGCGGTGAAGAAGTTCAAAGTCGGCGACTTGGCCGGTGTCGGCTGCATGGTCGATTCGTGCCGCACCTGCGTAAGCTGCCAGGCCAGTGAAGAGCAATACTGTGATAACAGCCAGACGGTCTGGACCTACAACGGTCGCGATAAGGACGGCGCACCGACCTACGGCGGTTACAGCGACCAGATCGTCGTGGACGAAGCCTTTACGCTCAGCATTTCGCCGAAGCTGGATCTGGCCGCCGTTGCTCCGCTGCTGTGTGCGGGCATCACCACCTACTCGCCGCTGCACCACTGGAAGGTCGGCAAGGGCAGCCGCATCGGCGTGGTCGGCCTCGGCGGGCTGGGTCACATGGCCCTGAAGTTCGGCCACGCGTTTGGCGCCCACGTGGTTCAGTTCAGCACGTCGCCGAACAAGGTGGAAGACGCCAAGAAGCTGGGCGCCGACGAAGTCATCCTCACCAAGGACCCGAAGAACTTCGAGAAGGTCGCCCGCAGCCTGGATTTCATCATCGACACCGTCGCCGCCCCGCATGACCTGACGCCCTACCTCGGCACGCTGAAGCGGGATGGCGTGCTGGTCCAAGTCGGCGTGCCGAACAAGCCGCTGGAAGTGCCGGTGTTCCCCCTGGCCATCAAGCGCGCCAGCATCGCCGGCAGCGCCATCGGCGGCATCAAGGAGACCCAGGAGATGCTCGATTTCTGTGCCGAGCACAACATCGTCAGCGACATCGAAATCATCCCCATGCAGAAGATCAATGAAGCGTATGAACGCGTGCTGAAGAGCGACGTGAAGTACCGCTTTGTGATCGATATGGCTTCGCTAGCTGGCGCATAAATGCCGGCCGAAATGCCGTTTCTACCGCCTCGCAACCCTACTGTGGCCGCCGAATAGGCGGCCATATTTTATGCGCGATTTTCGTTTTTTCCGCCTAGGCCAACGAGTAAACTGCGTGCTGCCCGCGGCGGCGGGCGAATCATCGTCGCTCATCTCGGAGTTTGCCTCTTGCGAAATCGTAAAATTCGGGCCAATCAACCGGCCTTCCCCGCAGTACGTTCATGCGTAAATTTCGAGATGGCGATCGAATGCCTCGAGGTACGCCAGTTTCTGTCGGCCAGCGTGCTCAAGCCGACTGTAAAGGCGTTGGTCGCAACGCCCGCGCCGCTGATCCGGCCGGTCGCCAAGCTGCATAAACTCCCCGGCGTCGGGGCGAAGAAAACACGGACCAGCACCAATGGCCGTGTCACGACCACCTTAGCCGGTTCGGCCACGCCGTTCGGGAAGACGCCGTCTCAGGTTCGCGGTGCATACGGGCTGGGCGTCTACGGCAGCAACCAAGTCACCTTCGCCGGCATTCAAGGCGACGGCACCGGCCAGACGATCGCCATTATCGATGCCTACGACTACCCCACCGCCCTGACCGACGTGAACGCCTTTTCTTCGCAGTTCGGCCTGCCGTCACTCATCAGCAACACCACCAGCCTGGCCAACATCAACAACGCCAGCGGTCCGACGTTCACTAAGATCGGGCAGAGCGGCAGTTTCAGCGCCTTGCCGTCCACCGATCCTACTGGCCCGTACTCCGCGACCGGCGGCAGCACCTGGGAAATGGAAGCCGCGCTCGATATCCAGTGGGCCCACGCCATGGCGCCCAAGGCCAATATCGTGCTGGTCGAGGCAAACAGTTCCAGCTTCAACAACATGGTGGCAAGCGCTGCGAACTACGCCCGCACCATTCCGGGCGTGGTCGCCGTTTCCATGAGCTTTGGCGCCAATGAATTCAGCGGCGAGACCAGTTACGACCAGTATTTCGCCACGCCACTGAATCACCCCGGCGGATCGGCCACTGCGGGCGGAGCGGCGATCACCGGTGGCATCACATTCGTGGCCTCGGCCGGCGATTCCGGCGCTTATGCACCCGGCACAACGACGATCACTCCGCAATACCCGGCGGCCAGCCCCAATATCGTCAGCGTCGGCGGCACGAACCTGGTCACCAGCGGCAACAGCTATGTCAGCGAGAGCGCCTGGGGCAGCGGCACCACCAGCGGCACGAACGGCGGCGGCGGTGGCGGCGTCAGCCTTTACGAAGGCCGCCCCGCTTACCAGGCGACGACGACCAGCGCGCTTAGCACCTCCAATCGCGCCTATCCCGACATCGCCATGCTCGGCGACCCGGCTACCGGCGTGCCGATCTACGACTCCTGGGACTTCGGTGAGAGTACGGCCTGGGCACCAGGCTATTTCGGCGGCACCAGCCTTTCGGCCCCGATGATGGCCGGCGTCACTGCCGTCGTCGATCAGGGCCGGGCCATCGAAGGCCTAGGCTCGCTCGACGGACGCAACGGCACGTTGCCGCGGCTTTATCAGCTCAATCAGATAGGCGCCTACCACGATATCACGACCGGAAACAACGGCTACGCTGCTGCTGCAGGATATGATCTGGCCAGCGGGCTTGGCTCGCCTGGAAGTTCCGATTTTTATCGCGCGATGGCGGGCGGCAAGGTAAGCGGAACGGTTTTCGTCGACTACAACGGTACGGGTTCGCTGGAATATCCTGACGTGGTTCGAAGCGGCGTGACCGTCTATGTAGACATCAATCAGAACGCCGTGTTCGATAGCGGAATCGATCTCAGCAGTGTCAGCGATGCTTCGGGTAAATTCACGATTGCGGATGCACCGGGTACCTTTGCCGTCTTCGCCGTCCTACCGACTGGGTATGTACCGACCCGCTTCTCCGGCGTTAGCGGTGTCACTCAATATGGCGGCATTGAAGGCGTGCCTATCGGCATCTTCAATACAATCTTCACGCTGCCGGCCGGGACGAACCAGTTTACGATCCGTACGAGCTCGGCCGGGACGTACACGGACTTTTATATGAACGCTCCGACGACGGGGCAATCCACGTTCAGAATCTATTCTGAGCGGCTAACCGATCTCACCGTCAACGGCAATACCGGCGACGATACGCTTGTCATCGATATGACCGGCGGCAATGCCGACAACTTCACCGTGATTCATTTCAACGCCGCTGGGCAGACGGGCGTGGACCAGGTCAAAGTGATCGCCGGACAGGCCGGCGTTGGGTATCTTTTCCAAGGCAATAGCTCCACCTCCGCCGGGAATTTCTACGTAACCGAAACCGGCGTCGAACGGTCCGCCTTCGTCGGCAGCAGCGTTGACGATCAGTTGACCATTGCCGGCGTGGCCAACACAGTGTTCACCGGCGGCGGCGGGACCGATTCCATTAATATCAACTATGGCGCGAAATGGTCGCCCACCACGGACTTAGGCGGCGATGGCACGAAAGCACTCGTGGCGGATCAAGGCAACAGCGCCCTCAACTTTGCCACCAATCAGCACTTGTTCGGCTTGATTCTCCAGGACGGTACGACCGCCGTCATGAGTGGTACGGGCCAAGTGCTTCGCCTTGGGTACATTGCCCTGAGCGCCAACGCGCTGCTGGATCTGGGCACGAATTCGCTCATCTACGATTACAGCGCGACGGTCACCAATCCCACTTCTCAGTTGAACGCGCTACTGGGCACTGCCTATGCCGCGGGAACATGGGCCGGCAAAGGGATCGGCTCACGCGCCGCAGCTGCAGATAGCACGAAGAAGCACGCCTTGGGCTCGAGTGAAGCAGCGGCCGCCTTGAGCTTATCCGGAACCACCACTGGAACATTCGCCGGTGAAACGGTTGATGCCACGACTGTCCTCATCCGCTACACCTTGTACGGCGACGCGAACTTGGACGCCACGGTGAACTTCAACGACTTCCTCACTCTCCAGAACAACTTTGGCACAGTGGCCATCGGCTTCGGGCGCGGGAACTTCAATCACGACAGCACCACCGACTTCAATGACTTTTTGGTGCTGCAAAACAACTTCGGCCTGTTCGCCTAAGACGTCCGACGGTACCCTTCGCGGCCATGCACCTGCTTTCCGCTAAAGGGTTTCTCGCCAACGGCGTCGCCGCGGGCATTAAGCAGTCGAAGAAGAACGACGTCGGCCTGCTCGTGGCCGAGGAGTTCGCGACGGCGGCCGCCGCATTTACCACGAACAAGGTCTTCGCCGCCCCGATCGAAGTCGGCCGTAAGCACATGCGTCAGGGCGTGCTCAAAGGCGTCGTCCTCAACAGCGGCAACGCCAACGCCTGCACCGGCAAGCAAGGCGTCGCCGACGCCAAACGCATGTGCAATCTGGCCGCCCAGCTGACGATGGCCGACGGCGACCTCTTCCTCCCCAGCAGCACCGGCATCATCGGGCACGAACTGCCGATGGATCAGGTCTGCGCCGGCATCCGCGCCGCGGCCGCCGATCTGGGCAATTCCGAAGAACACGCGCTGGCGTTCACCGATTCGATTCTAACGACCGACACCGTCCGCAAGTTCGCCGCCGCCACCGTGAAGATCGGGAAGAAGACCGTCACGCTCACCGGCATCTGCAAAGGGGCCGGCATGATCGGCCCAAACATGGCCGTCCCGCAGGCGACGATGCTGGCCTACATTCTGACCGACGCCGCCGTGCCAAGCGCGGTGCTGCGGAAGCTGCTGAAGCAATCGGTGGATCGCAGTTTCAATTGCGTCACGATCGACAATCACATGAGCACCAACGACACGGCCGTGCTGATGGCCAGCGGTTACAGCGAGGCGCGCATCACCGCCACCGACAACGCGCGCAAGCTGCTGGATGCGCTGACGGACGTCACGACGAGTCTGTCCAAGCAGATCGCCGCCGATGGCGAAGGAGCGACGAAGACCGTCACGGTCCGCGTGCGGGCGGCCAGCAGTGAGGCCGACGCACGCAAGATCGCCCGCGCCATTGCCGACAGCCCGCTGGTGAAATGCGCCATGAACGGCAACGACCCGAATTGGGGCCGCATCGTGTCCGCGGCCGGCATGTGCGGCGCGAAGTTCAACCCCGACCGCGCCAAGCTCACCCTGGCCGGCACGGTGGTCTACCGCAATGGCAAGCCGGCCCCGTTCGATCCTGTGGCCGTCAGCGAAAAGCTGAAAGCCAAGGAAGTGCTCGCCGACCTGCACTGCGGCACCGGCACGGGCGAAGCAACGGTCTGGACGTGCGATTTCTCGAAAGAGTACGTCAGCATCAACGCCGACTACCACACGTAACCGCCCGGGCGGCCCTTCGATCGACAGTCGTAGATGCTTAATCCGCAGCTTCCTGTAAAGCCCGCCGCCGGGTGGCGACTTTTGAGGACAGGGAGCTGTCGATGAATCATGTCGAGGGAATTGAGCCGCGTCAGATGTTCGCCGCGTTAACACCGGATTCCTCGTTGGCCGGCACGGGAAGCGTGCCATTGCCGCGCGGGTTCGGCAGCGATCTGCTGGCCACGCATGGGGCGATCTACGTCGAAGGATACAACCCGCGCCGCCGTGGGTTCTACGTTTACAAGTATTCCGACAACGGCCAACTCGATACCAGTTGGGGCTACGGCGGGTCGATCAAGCCGATCATCACCCAGAACGTCCGAGACGACAGCGTCGTGCCGAAGATGATCTACGACATCCGTACCGGCGGCCTGTTGCTGGCCATCGACGGCGGGCGGTCGATCACCATTCAACGATTCCAAGCCGGCGGCGCGACGGACGCCGCCTGGGGCACCAACGGCGTCGTGACCTACACGGCCCGGAATTCCAAGTTGATGATCGGCGAAATTCTGCCAATGGCCCGCAAGCAGATGGCGATGGCATTCACCTCTGTTGAACAGGCCGGCGTAACCTTCAACGGGGAGAAAACCGACGGCGGCGAGGCCGATCTGATCCTTGCCCAGTTCAACCGCAGCGGACGAATCGATCCGAACTTCGATTTCGGCAAGCCCCTGAAAGTCATTCGCGGGCACATCAAGACACAGGAGTTCGGCGACGACGACCGAGGCTCAAAAGTCGTCAACATCAACGCGCCCGTATTCGGCGACCTAGAACAATCGGCCAAAGGCCTGCGGTTGGTGAGCCTGCGCGAAAAGACCGACGCCACCTACGACCTCTTCGACAACCGCCAAGGCAGCACCAAGACCGGCCGCACCGACTGGATCGTCGACACCATCGAAATTTCCGCCGACGGCACGGCCGCTCAACAGTACTCCACGCGGATCTATCGCGATTACGACGAGCCCGAGTTCGACCCGAAGCTGGCCGTACTGGATGGCAAAGGGGTGGCCGTGATGAGTTCAGTCACCAACCCCAGCCGGCTGAACGATACGCTGCAGGTCACACGCCTGCTCGACGGCGACATCCTCTCGACCACGCCCATTGGCGGCGGCACCGAGGCGGAGTTCAACTTTAAGCCCTATCGCAATGTCTACGGCAGCACTTACGGTCTGGCGTACTCTGGCGCTTTCAATCTCTACTACGTTCGACTGAACAACGATTTGTCGTTGCGCCGACAGTTCATTGCAGAGGATACCCGCACCTTCCCTGTGAACGGCTATAGCGCGAACGCTGTCGACGACGAAGGGCGACTGGTCGTGCTGAACGGCAGCGGCACCGGCCCGCGGACGCTGATTCGACTAACGCCAAGCTAGTCCGAAGGAGTTCTTCCTTCCTTGGCGTCAGTCGTGGTATCCCGTTTTATGGCTGACAACTTTTTGGCTTTTATTTTGCTTTTTGGTTAATTAACCATATAGTTAATCTCTGTGCCGGCCGACACGCTCAGCCTCGCCTTCTCCGCCTTGGCGGACCCGACGCGCCGGGCGATCTTGAAGCGACTGTCCCATGGCGAGCGATCGGTCAACGAACTGGCCGGGCCGTTTCGCATGAGCCTGCCGGGGATCAGCAAACACCTCAAAGTCCTTGAAAAAGCCGGGCTGATCTCGCGGAGTCGCGATGCGCAGTTCCGGCCCTGCCGGCTGAATCCGGCGGCGATGAAAAACGTCGCCGACTGGGTGGAGTTCTACCGCCAGTTCTGGGAACAGAGTTTTGACCGGCTCGACGTCTACCTGAAACAGGTGCAGGCCGAAGCATCGAAGTCCGATCCGAAGCAATCGAAGGAGAAGCCTCATGGCCGCCGAAAAAAATAGCGACACGTCCGATCGTGAAATCTCGTCCACCCGCCGCTTCGCCGCGCCGCGCGAGCTGGTGTTTCGGATGCTGACCGAGCCGGAGCACATTGTGCACTGGTGGGGGCCGAACGGATTTACGCTGACGATCGAGACGATGGACGTCCGCGCCGGCGGCGTGTGGAAGTTCGTCATGCACGGCCCCGACGGCCGCAACTACGATAATGAGAATCACTACACCGAAGTGAAGCCCCCGGAGCGGCTGGCGTTCGAGCACCGGTCCAGCCCGAATTTTTCCGCCGAGATCGTCCTGAAAGCGGTCGGCGATGAGACGGAACTGATGATGCGGATGGTCTTCGCCACCGCCGAGCTGCGCAACATGACGGCCGAGAAGTTTGACGCCGTCGAAGGACAGAAGCAGACGCTCAATCGCTTGGCCGATTACCTGACCGTCGGCAAGCCGTTCGAAATTTCACGGACGTTCGACGCCCCGCGCGACATCGTGTGGCGCGCGTGGACCGAGCAGGATCGCCTGGCCGAGTGGTTCGGCCCCAAGGGCGCTCGGACCGTATCCGCCAAGCTCGATTTGCGGCCGGGCGGCACGTACCACGTCTGCATGCATTCGGCCGGGATGGGCGAAATGTGGGGCAAGTGGGTCTTCCGGGAAGTCATCCCGCCCCGCCGTCTGGTCTGGGTGAACTCATTCTCCGATGCCGCGGGCAACATCGCGCGCCATCCGATGGTCCCGGTTTGGCCACGCGAGTTGCTTTCGACGGTCACCTTCGACGAAGCCGGCCCGGGCAAGACGACCGTCACGCTCCAATGGTCCCCGATCAACGCCACGCCCGAAGAACGCCAGACCTTCGATGGCATGAAGGAAAGCATGACTGGCGGCTGGACCGGCACGTTCGATCGTCTGACGGAATATCTGGCGAAGTCCTAGGCGATGGATGCCTTCACGGCGCAGCGCGGTGGTCATCGATCGGTGTGTTTTTTGGCAGGACGATTCGGTTCAGATCGATGTCTTGGCCGTCGATGACCAGATCGATATCAACCCGCGCGCGATAGTGAAAGCCTAAAGATTCCTTTTCCGCGGAAATTGCCGTCCAACGCTGGGCGTCCCCGTCCTTTTCCGCGATGACAAACTCCGGCAGCTCGCCGTGCAGGCCATACAACGCTTTGGGCCACGGCGCAAATGCCTGGAATCGCGTTCCGTCCGAATTAGTCGAATAGGCGCGGTACGAAGGAGCGTAAATGCGTACGCGGGGCGTCGCATTGGATTCCAACTGATTCAGTCCGGTGCCGCGAACCACGGCACCCACGTTATACAGACGCAGCGGTGCCGCCGGTGTTTTGACCGACAGCAACACCGGCCACAGCTTTTCAAACTGAGCCCGATCCTTAAAGGTGATCTCGTAAATGTCTACCTGAGTACCGCTCGCCACGTGCAGCGTTCGCGCCTGTGACCGCAACGGTTCAATTTCCTTCGGCCAGGCACCGTGCCAGCGACCAATTGAATCTTCCAACAGCAACGCATTGGCGATGGCAGTGAACAGAAGAGTCGCGCCCAGGCTGCTGGCAAGGAGTGTTCGGCGGTTCATCGGCCCTCCGTCTTATTCGACGCCCGGCCGACGGAATGGTTCACACCGAAGCCGGTTCCGGCAGTGCTTTCTGCTCCGGCGTTTCCACCAGCACCGGTTCAAAGCCGCCGGTATCGGTGGTGCGCGTCGGTTGGTGTGGGTGCTGTTCGCGGGCCAGGGCCAGCAGGTCGACGATGATCGGGATCAGCAGCAGCAGCGCGATGCCGCCCGCGGCGAGGCCGGCGATAATCGGGCGGCGGTCGACGTCGTCGTAGACCTGCATTTCCAGTTTCGGGTCCGGCACGATCATGCGGGCGAGGCTGGCCTGCAGGGTGGCGACGTCGCCCTGCACATTGCGCAGGTCACGCTCGGCGGTTTCGCGCTGCGAGGCTTTGGCCTGGCGATCGGCCTCGGCGCTGGTTTCGATGCGACGCTGTTTTTCGGCCGCCTCGATCGCTGCGGCGGCGTCGGCCAGGCGGTGCGTGGCGACCTGTTCCTGCTGGCGGACGTTTTCGAGTTCGGTCTGGGCGGAGGCGAGGCGCGTCTTGCGGGTCGCTTCGTCGTCCTCGGCCTGGCGGGCCTTCACGGCCGTCAGCACGTCCTGGCGGCGGGCGGCGATCTGCAGACGAAGCGCGGCGACCTTCTCGGCGGCGCCAGCTTCGTTCGCCTTGGCCTCTTGCTGGGCCTGATCGGCGGCAGCGTCATAAGCGCGGCGGGCGTCATTCATCGCCGCCAGCTTCTTCTCGAAACCTTCGGCGAGCGCCTTCTGCTCGGCCGGTAGTTTTTCGACGGCCGGGGCGTTCTTCATGAAGTCGGCCTGCAGGGCCGTGAGGCGTTCGTCGATGCTCTTGCGATCAATGGAACTTTCCTTCTCCGATTGATCGATCACGCTTTGAATGCCGGTGATCGCTTCGCCGAAGCCGGTGTCGTTTTTAAACTTGTCTTCGCGCTCGCCGATTTTCACGCGAAGCAGGCGGAGTTCCAGATCACTCTTCTTCGCTTCTTCGGCCAGCCCCTGCGCCTCGGCCGCGTTGTGCTGGCGCTCCAGGATGGCGAGGTTGTCTTTGAGCTGCTTCAGCTCAGTATCGGTTTCCAGCAGCTTCTGGGTGCGGTCCTGCTGCTTGTCGCTGAGCGTGGCCTTGAGCTCACTCAGGCGGGTGCGGTTGTTTTCCTGCCGGCGGATAAAGCCTTCGGTGAGCTGGCGGAACTGGGTGAACATGCCGTTCGCGGCTTCCACATAAGCGGCCAGTTCCGGGTTATCACGCAGCTTCTGGGCCGAGGCGAGGTCCTGCTGGAACTGGGCGATGGATGCGTCCAGATTCTTCCGCGCTTCCGCGCCGGCCGACGTGCTTTCGGGGCGAACCATCGGCTGCTGCAGGTCGCTGAGCTGCTTGCTCAACTTGGCGAGTTCTTCATCGGAGGCGACCGGGTCCACCGTTGGCGCGCCGGTGGCGGCAGCCGCGGGCAGCTTCAGGCGAACGATGGTGGCTTCCAGTTCCTGTCGCTTCGATTTGATCGCCGTGAGCGCGGGCTCGGCGGCGTAATACTCGGCGTTGAGGGCCGAGCGGTCTTTAACCGAACCGCGGCTAGCCGTGGCCTGCTGGAGCGCCTGTAGGTCATCGGCCAGGTTGCCGATCTGCACTTGGCGCTGACCGATCAGGCCCATCTTTTCCTGGATCTTGGTTTTGAGCAGACCGATCTGCTCGCGATCGGCACCGCTGGTTTTGATCATCGCATCGCCAAGCGCACGGACGCGGGCGACATCGGCTTCCTTTTCGGCCGAGCGCACGCGGAGGCGCATCACCGTCGGCTGTTCGATCGGCCAGCGCGTTTTGCGATCGCGATCGACGAAGTCATAAATGCGGGACTTATCGGCCAGGAATCCGGGTTCACGAATGGAGGGCGGCAGGTTCTGAATCGCCCGCTGCCGTACCGGCTCGCTGACGAGCATGTCGTTCTGCTTGTTCTGGAACGCCACCGCTTCGTCCGTGCCCAGGCGATCGAGCCCGTCAAAGCTGATCATCGCATCGACCGTGCTCTTGATCGGCATGAACTGGTAAACCGCCCACGCCGCCCCGCCGATCAGCACCAGCATCGCAACGATGCAGGCGATCACGCGGCGAACACGACGTTTGTGGCGCAGGGCGCGGCTCGGATCGAGATCGAACAGCGGCGCGGCCGATACGAGTGGCTCACTGACCACCGTCGACAAAGTGCCGGTGCGATTCAGGTTCGACGGCGCGGCGACGGTCGACAGCCCGCCGGCCGGCATGGGGACGACCGGGCGAATCACGCCGCGCGGGCGGAAGCGCTCTGCCGGGGCGAGCAGCTCATCGGCGGGGACGGCTTCAGCTTCGTCGGCGTGGCTGACGCCGTTGGCCGCGCCGTTGGCGGGCGTGGTCGCGGGGACGCCGGAGAAGGCATCGATCGACGGCCCGGCGGCCATCAGGTCGCCCATGGTCTCGTCGGCATCGACGCCGCCCATGGCATCGGCGATGGTGCGCTCGGCGGCGAACGGCGCGGCGCGGCGGCCGGGTTGTGGCTCATCCTGCCCGAAGCCGACGCGCATCGGCCGACGTTTGCCCGTCGGGCCACCGGCCGGCCCGGTCGAACGCGGCACTGACGGGATCGACATGAACGACCCGCCCAGCAACGGCGGGCCGCCCGGCATCAGGTCGGCCAGCGAACCGCCCGAGGGCGGCGCAATGTGGTCATCGGCGGAAGGCTCGTCCGTCGGCGGTTCTTCGGACTTCTTCGCCTCGGCTTCGATGGCGGCCGCGTTCTCGTCCGCGGTGGCGGCTTCGGCGGCGGGGAATGACGGGCTGGCCGTCTCGGGCTCGATCAGTTCCAGATCGTCGACGTCGAAAATGTCCTCGGCGGCGTGCTCATCAGTCGCCGACGTGCCGGCCGCTTCGCTGTACGGCGTGAACGACGGACGATCATCCGTCGGGCCCAGGTGCGAGAGATCGAGCGAGCCGGTGAGGCTGTCGTCCGGCCGGCGATCGACGGGGCGGGCGTCGGCCAGATCGATGTCCACCGGATCGGCCG
This sequence comes from Phycisphaerales bacterium, assembly GCA_028288875.1. Lineage (GTDB taxonomy): Bacteria > Planctomycetota > Phycisphaerae > Tepidisphaerales > Tepidisphaeraceae > RYN-431. The sequence continues at coordinate 12,149 of JAQGHK010000458.1, forward strand.
GGACAGGTGCTAGCGCGGCCGGCTCGATCAGGCCGTGCAGACCGGAGTGGTCGTCTTGGTGTTCATCTTCAAGGACCAGGCCGAGATCGACGGCCAAAGCGGTGTCTTCGCGACCATCGTCTGGGGCGTCTTCCTCAGCCTCTTCGGCGAGGCGGATATGATCAGGCTCGACCGGCGCTTCGGGCAGTTCGACATAGGCCGCGGGGGCGAGCGAATCGACCGGGGCGGTGTCGGCGAGATCCGCGACGGGATGGCCGAAGCCCTGCATGGCAGGCGGTTCATCCGCTGGCGCTTCGTCGGCCAGCGCTTCGTCGGTTCGCGCTTCGGGAAGCAGGCCGACGGCGCTGTCGGCAATGTCATCGTCGGCGCCGTCACCCGGCAGGCGGCCGATGACCAGGTCGTCCAATGACGGTTCGTCATGGACCGAGGGCTCGTCCGCAAGCTCCGCATCGGTCGGAACGGCGACCGTCTCGGCCGATGCCTCCGCCAGTGCGGGTTTCGGCAGGTCGCCGATGACGTCCGCAGGCGTCGCTTCTTCGATCGGCTTCGCTTCCGCGGTTTTCGCCTCGGCGATGGCGGCGGCGTGTTCGGTGGCTTCGCGCTCGTCGGCTTCTAGGTCAGCCGAGAGGTCGACCAGGTCCGTCTCGCTGACGGTGGCGGCGGCTTTGTCGATGGCGGCGGGCGTCGCCCAAGGGACGGCCGACTCCGTTTCGATGTCTTCGGTGGTCGCATCGGCATCGGCGGCGAGGTCCGGCTCGACGGCGTCCAGTTCGACCAAGCCCTTGGCAGTATCAGAAAGGTCTGCGGCCAGTGCATCGGCCGTCGACACAGTGTCAGACACGACTGCCGCGACTTCTGACACATCTGGTTCGTCGCTGTCAGACAAGCCCAATTCAATGTCAATCGCCTGTTTTTCGGACGATACTTCAGTGGCGGCGGCAATGGCGGGCGCTTCGGGATCGAGCGTCAGCGCGTCCACGTCGCCAGAGGCTTCCGCCTTCGCGGCGGGAGCGTCGGCGTCGAGTTCGAGGCTCAGGTCGCCAAGATCCAGTGGCTCCAGATCGAGTGGTTCGAGTTCCGCTTCGGCGGCGGCAGCTTCAACCTCAGCGACTGGCTCCGCGA
>JAQGHK010000512.1 GCA_028288875.1 Phycisphaerales bacterium
CTGCTCACCGGCGATGCGTTGCGACAGAAAATCGACGGCCTGCTGCGTGGTGGCATAGCCGAGCCGGACGGCCGAGTCTTTGCCCGTGCCGACCGCCCAACCTGGCCGCAATTTGCCGTTCATCATGTACTGCTGTGACGACGGGAATGGAATGCAGCCAACCGACAACCAGACGCCCAGCAGCAGAAGTGCGATCGGCAACGCCCGCCGGCGGACGGCCGATGTCCTGCGGCGATAGCCCAGTGGGATTGGCGGTTCGGCGCTGGGGCGATTGTCCTTCATATCACTTGATGCGACCCACGGTGCCGCTGCAGAAAATGAACAGCACCGTCACCCCGATCAGGAGGAGGGCGGCGACAATGCCGAGGGCGAGGAGGCATCCGTTTCCACCGCTGCCGCCGGGCCGGATCTCATCTGCCATGCCGCCACTCCTGCAATCAGAATCGACATCAACTGGATCGCACTTAGCCCGGCGTACGGCTTGAACGTCGGCTTGATGAATTCTACCGCAAACCGAAACAGCAGGTAACCACAAATCATGGCCCGAAAGCTTCGGCCCGCCCGGCCTTGTGTAAGCGTTGTATCGCGCCGCCAGCCGACGCCCTGCCACGCGAACACGCCGGCCATGAGCAGCAGCCAGATGATCTCATAAAGCTGCGTGGGATGCCGAGCAATGCCGTCGCCGAAATCGACGCCCCACGGCAGGCCGGTTTTGATGCCGTAGGTGTGATCGGGCAGGCCGGTGAGGAAGCAGCCGATGCGGCCGATGGCGATGCCGAGGCAGAGCGGGATGACATAGCCATCTCCCGTGCGGCTGCGGACGGCGAGGAACTTCTTTGTGATCTCAATGCCCAGCCACCCGCCGATCAGCCCGCCGACGATCGTCTTGCCGCCGAGCCAGACGGCCGGGTCCGATCGATGCGCCCAATACTCCGGCCAACTCTCCGCCCAGGCGAGCAGCTTCGATCCGAAGAACGCCCCGAACACACAGCCGACGAACAGCCAGAGCTGGTGCTCCACCTGCACCGTCTCAAATTTCCGCTTGCGGCGCAGCAGCAGGTACGTCTGGAAGCCGATCGTGTAGGCCAGCGCCTCGAACAGCACGTGGGCGTGCAGCGGGACGCCGAAGGGATGGAAGATGACGGGGAAGGTCATCGGGCGGACGCCGGCCGAGGGTCGCTGGGGAGGATGCCGTAGTTGACGACGTCGCTGGATTCGCCGCGATGCAGGATGTAGTGGCGCTGCGTGCCTTCGCAGGTCATGCCGAGCTTCTGCATCACGCGGCCGGAAGCAGGATTGCTGGCCAGGTGAACCGCGCCGATGCGGGCGAGCTTCATCGTGTTAAACCCGAACGCCATGACGGCCGCGGCGGCTTCGGTGCAGTAGCCGTGGTTCCAGTAATCGACGCCGATCCAATAGCCGAAGTCGGCCCGGTTGTGCTTGCGGTTGGTGATCAGGCTGACGCAGCCTACGAGTTCTTCAGCGCCTTCCGGCGCGCGGCAGATCGCCCAAGTGCCGACGCCTTGCTCACGCCAGAGGTTGTCGTGCGTAGCAATCCACGCCTCGGCCGCGCCGTCCGGGTACGGGTGCGGAATGGCGACGGTCATCTGGGCCACACGAAAGTCGCCGGCGAGGAGTTGGACGCGCGCTGCATCCGTGACACGAAAATAGCGCAGCGCCAGCCGTGGCGTTTGCAACGTGGGAAGATTGAGGAGCGGATCGTCCATCGTGACCGGTTATATCGTTGCGGCATCGCGATCGCGCGGATGACGCGTTCAAAATCAAGTGCCTTACAACCACGGCGGCGGCCCAAACGGATCATGCCGCGCGACAATGCGGAATGAGCTGCTAAGACACGCCAAAACGCTAACAGCCGGCCGCCGAGGCTCAAAATAAAATCTACAATTGACCCGATCGTGATATATCACTACTACTCTCATCGATCGCCAAGGTGGCTGTTTTCCAAGCGAGCAACGGTTTTTCTACTCTCAAATCGGCCTGACCATCGCATTCATGTGATATATCAGGAGCTAGCATGAAACATTCAAGACACGGCGGTCCACCCCATCGCGGTCGGCACGGACATGGACACGAACGCGGCCACGGTCCGGAAGACGGACCGCCCCATCATCGCGGCCGCGGCGGGCCGGGGCGGTTTTTCGAAAGCGCCGAGCTGCGTGCCCTCATCCTGCACTTCATCAGCGACACCCCTCGCCACGGCTACGAGATTATCAAACTGATCGAAAGCTTGTCGGCCGGCGCGCACGTGCCGAGCCCCGGCATCGTCTACCCGACGCTCACGATGCTCGAAGAAATGGGCCTGGCCGTCGTGACCGCGGAGGGCACGCGCAAGCTCTACACGATCACCGACGGGGGCAAGCAGGAATTGGAGACCCATCGCGCCACGGTCGACGCCATCCTGATCCGCATGCAGGCGGCGGGCGACCGCCACGTGAGCGATCGGCCTGCACCGATCCTTCGTGCGATGGAGAATCTGAAGCTGGTGCTACGCATGCGCTCGGCCCAACTCACGCCGGACCAGCTTAACGCCGTGACCGACATCATCGACAGCGCCGCGAAGCAGATCGAACGCCTATAAACGTCGCGCACCAATAATTTCGGAGTGCGGGATTCATCCCGCACTGCTTTCCCTTTTCTCTGGAGCACCAACCATGGTACCCATGACCGTGGCGTTAGCCGCCCAAATCGATGAACTGGAAAAGCTCGCCAAGACGCGCACCGATGCGATGCAGGTGCCGCGGGCCGAGGCGGAATTGCTGGCGTCGCTGGCTCTCGTTCACAACGCGAAACTGATCGTCGAGATCGGCACCAGCTACGGCTTCAGCGGCCTCTGGTGGGCGGCCGCGCTGGCCGTCACGGGCGGCCATCTGCACACGATCGATGTCAGCGAGAAAAAGTACAGGTCCTCCAAGGCCACATTCGCCGCCGCGGGTGTAGCCGATCGCATCACGAATCACATCGGCTTTGCGAACGAAATACTCCCCACCATCCCGGGCGTGATCGACTTGGTCTTCATCGACGCCGACAAGCCGAGCGCGCAGGCTTACTTCGACCTCGTCTGGCCCAAGCTCCGCATCGGCGGCAGCGTGCTGACCGACAACGTCATCTCCCACCACAATGAGCTGGCCCAATACGTCCGCGACCTTCGCGCCCGCGAGGACGCCCACAGCGTCACCGTCCCCCTCGGCGGCGGTTTGGAATGGACGACCAAACTGCGGTGAGGCCTGCGGAATCTCCACGAGGCGCCCCATCGCCGCCCGTTCGATCACGCGACCGGACGGGCGGCGATATGTTTGCCACTCACAATCCTCTGCGTCCAAATGAACAAAAAGCCGGCACCCTAAGGTGCCGGCTTCTTTACAACTTAAATTGAGAATCGATCGCTTTCGCCCGATCAGTCCGGGGTAACGGTCTTTCCGTCACGCGTGCGTTCCGATGGCACGGCTTTGCCCTTCGGATTGGTCGCCGCCGCAACGGGGTCGTTGTGCTTCGT
>JAQGHK010000516.1 GCA_028288875.1 Phycisphaerales bacterium
TTACCCGCGCAAGGTTGACGCCGCCGTCGTCAGTTCCCTCGCCGGGGCCGCGGCCAGCGTCCACCGGTTCTGCAACGACATCCGCCTGCTCGCGGGGATGAAGCAGATCGAGGAGCCATTCGAGGCCGAGCAGGTCGGCAGCAGCGCGATGGCGTACAAGCGCAATCCAATGCGCTGCGAGCGCGCGACCGGCCTGTGCCGGTTCGTCATCAGCCTGGCCAGCAGCCCGCTGCAGACGGCGGCCGAGCAATGGTTCGAGCGCACGCTCGATGACTCGGCCAACAAGCGGCTGACGATCCCCGAGCCGTTTCTGGCGATCGATGGCGCGCTCGGCATCGTCATCAACGTCGCCCGCGGCATGGTCGTTTACCCGAACGTGATCGCCCGCTTCGTGGCCGACGAACTGCCGTTCATGGCGACCGAGGAAATCCTGATGGCCGCCGTTCAGAGCGGCGGCGACCGCCAGGAATTGCACGAATCGATCCGCCGTCACTCGCTCGATGCGGCCGCCCAGGTGAAGCAGCATGGGAAGACGAACGATCTGATCGATCGGTTGCGGGGCGATGGCGATTTTAAGACGGTGGATTTAGACAACGTGCTGGATGCGCGGCGATTCACGGGACGAGCGAGCGAGCAGGTGGACCGGTTTATCGCCGAAGTCGCCGCCCCGATTCGCAAGCGTTACGCGAGCGTGCTCGGGGAATCGGTCGAACTCAAGGTTTGAGATTCGTCGATAACGGCGCGGCGTCTGGCGGGTAAAAGGTTTTGCTCGCCCTCACTTCCAACGCGTTCTATCCATGACCTCACGATTCCACCCCGCCGTCGTGTCCTCGCTTCTGATCGCCCTGCTGGCCGGGTGCGCCGCGGATCGCACGTCTCGGAAAGCGGTCGATCCGGCCGTTCAGCGGTCGGTCGGCATCAGCCGGGGATGGCAATTCATCCGCAAAGATGTCGACGGCGCCGCGGCGGCTGGATTCGACGACAAAGCATGGACGTCCGTCGACCTGCCGCACACCTGGAACCTCGCCGACGGCAGCGACGGCGGCAGCAATTACTATCGCGGCCCGGGGTGGTACCGGAAGCATCTCGCCATCGGCACCGCCCAGGCGAACCAGCGGCTATTCCTGCGGTTCGGCGCGGCGTCGCTCGTGGCAGACGTTTACGTCAATGGCGAGGTCGTCGGCCAGCACCGCGGCGGGTTCGCGGCGTTCTGTTTTGACGTCACCGGCAAGCTGCACGTCGGCGATAACGTGATCGCCGTCCGTGTCAGCAACGCCCGTGCGCCCGACATCGCCCCGCTATCCGGCGATTTCACCGTGTTCGGCGGGCTGTACCGGGATGTCGAACTGCTGACGCTGGATCCGATGCACATTTCGCCGATGGATGACGCGTCGCCCGGCGTGTACGTGCGGCAGTCGGCGGTATCGGCCGATTCCGTAACGCTTGATATCACGGCGAAACTGCAAAATGACGACGGCCGGCCGACGCAGGCGAATTTCGACGTCGTCCTGAAGACGGCCGATCATCAAACCGTCGCCCGGAAAAGCACTGCCGTGCCCATTGCCGCGCACGGCTCGGTCGACGCGACGTGCCGGATCGTTTTGCCGAAACCGCATTTGTGGAATGGCTTGTCCGATCCGTATCAATACAGCGTGCAGGCGAGCGTCGGCAATGCCGAAGCAAAGACCGACGCCGTGACCGTGCCGCTCGGCGTCCGCACGTTTGCGATCGAAGCCCATCGCGGCTTTCTCCTCAACGACAAGCCCTATCCGCTGCTCGGCGTGAACATTCACCAGGAAGTGGCCGGCAAGGGCTGGGCCGCCGGGCCGGCGGATCAGGAACAGGCGTATGGCATCGTGCAGGATCTGGGCGCGAACGCTGTGCGCATGGCGCACTATCAGCACTTTGATTACGAATATTCGCTATGCGACCGCGAGGGGTTGGTCGTGTGGACCGAAGCGCCGTTGGTGAACCGCATCGGCGATGATCCGAAGTTCGCCGACGTCACCAAGCAGCAGTTGCGCGAGCTGATCAAGCAGCAATACAACCATCCGTCGATCGCACTCTGGGGCATGTTTAACGAGGTTTCGAACAAGCAGAGTGATCCGCACTGGTCGCTGATCCATGAACTCAACGACTTGGCCCATGAACTGGACCCGACGCGCCTGACGACCGGCGCGATCAACATCGAGGCCAACCTGCCACTGAATCGCTGGACGGATGCGACCGCGCTCAATCGATACACCGGCTGGTACGAACACCAGGCCGCTGAGTGGCCGGACACGGTGAACGAGAATCTACTGGCGATCAACACGCCCGCGACCCAGCCGACGAACCAAGCGGTGACTCGGGCGACGACTCGGGCGACGACCCAGCCAACAACTTTGCCTAGTTTGCGGGCAATCGCCTGCAGCGAATACGGCGCCGGCGGCAGTATTCGCCAGCACGAGGTCAACCCGCCCCGCCCGCGGCCGGATGGCGGTTGGCACCCCGAGGAATACCAGGCGATCGTTCACGAGCAGGCCTATCGCGCCATGACGGCGCGGCCCGAAATTTGGGGCACCTTCGTCTGGGTCATGTTCGATTTCAGCGCCGACTACCGGCATGAGGGCGATACGCTCGGCCGTAACGATAAAGGCCTCGTCACCTTCGACCGGGCGGTCCGCAAAGACGCGTTCTATTTCTACCAGGCGAACTGGAGCAAGACGCCGTTCGTGCACATCACCAGCAAGCGCTACCAGCCCCACCCCGCCGGGCCGATGGACATCAAGATCTATTCGAATTGCGATTCAGTGGAACTGATGGTGAATGGGAAGTCCCTCGGAACCGTCACCAACGACCACGGCACTTTCGTCTGGCCGGGCGTTTTGTTCACGGGAAAGACGCTGACGGCTTCCGCCACGGGGACAAAGGGCAACACAAAGGGCGGCCAGATCGTGACCGACGAGATGACTTGGACAATCGATCCCACGGCCACCACGCATCCCGCGCCTACGACAAAGCCGAGCGGCAAGGCCAGCACCAAGCCTAAGACTCCTGCACCGCCGACAACGAACCCTTGAGAACAGTCGCGCGTGCCAGCCGCCCTTTT
>JAQGHK010000528.1 GCA_028288875.1 Phycisphaerales bacterium
CACATCATGCTGGTGGACCTGCACCGCAACGACATCGGCCGGGTGTGCGCGGTCGGCAGTGTGACCGTCGATCCGGAATCGACCATGATCGTCGAGCGCTACAGCCACGTGATGCACATCAGCAGCAACGTCACCGGCCGGCTGGCCGAGGGGAAGACGGCGTTTGATGCTTTGCGGGTCAGCCTGCCCGTGGGAACCGTCAGCGGAGCGCCGAAGATCCGGGCGATGCAGATCATCGATGAAGTCGAAACCACCCGCCGCGGACCGTACGGCGGGGCGGTGGGGTATTTCGATTTCGACGGGAATACCGACACGTGCATCGCGCTGCGCACGATCGTTTATCGCGAACCGAGCGCCGCCGCGGGCGGTCCGAGCATTGGCACGTTTGACGTGCAGGCCGGGGCGGGCGTGGTCGCCGACAGCGTGCCGGCCGGCGAATATCAGGAGTCGCTGAACAAGGCGATGGCCCTGCTCAAGAGTGTGCAACTGGCGACCGAGGGGCTCTAGCCCAAGCCGGTGCGCGCCGCCCGGATCGCTGAACTGTCCGGTCGCTGCGATTTTGAAGAGGCATTTCCTGAAATGGCTATGATCCGCGCATGCCGGCCGGGCGGATGCAAAAAGGGGACCTTCAGATCGCGCCCAGTGCCGAAACAGTTCAGGCGCGTCGGCAGATGCTCGCGGACTTTCTTTGCTTCAAGCTGTCAGAAATTGCGCCGGGCTCGGTGCCGATTCGCCGCCGTCCTGGGGTGGCCCCAAGCCCGCCCGCCGCTGACGACAGCCGCGTTTCTCCAACTGAAGCACAGGCGGTCGCGATCGATCGAGCGGTGAAGGCGTTGAAGATGGCGCGACGGCCTTCACAGGTGTTGACGCAATTACTGAATGGCGCGAGTGAAAAACAGATTGCCCTCAGTCTTTCCATCAGCAAGCACACGGTTCACACGTATGTGAAGCAATTGCATGCGCGACTGAATGTCGCCTCGCGCGGGGAACTGTTGTCGCGATTTGTCGGTACGGCAGCGGATGATCCTACTCGCCGGTGACGGCCAAGAGCAGATCGTCGCCGAATGCGGAGGGCGATTTCTATTTTCCTGTTTCACTTAGGCCGGTGCGACCAATTTATTTTCGTGGCATTTGCGGCAAATGTCTGGGATTCATCCTTCGCTCGCGATGAATACCTAAATAGGTGAATTGCGGCGGGACGCGTTGGCCGGCACATTGTCGAGATGAGCTTGCCCGGGGGAGGGAATCTACACCCGCCTACAGTCGACGACGTCCGTCGGTTACTCGACTGCGTCAGTGCGGTGCACTTGGCCGTCGCGATCGAGCGGCCGCGGGTGCTGGCCGAACGGCTGGTGAACTTGCTCAATGGGTCGGTTGTCGCGGTCGATGCGGGGATGGTGGGGGAAACCCGTAGGGTTGCCACTGCCGCCGCTGCGCCGGCCTTGCCGCGATGGACGGCTGTCGTGGAGCCGGTGGCCGGGCTCCGTCATCCGACGGGCGAACCTACGCCGCCGCGCGCCGGCAAGGCGGCACCCGCCGCAACAGGTCCAGCCGCGACGGCGCGGGGGACGTCACGGGGGCCAGCCAGTGCGCCGCTGCCCAAGCATGAGGTGTCGCTCCTGACGCCGTCACTCCTTCCCGGAACATTCTCGGACGTCCGGCCGGCGGGCGTGCAGTCGATCTACCAGAACGGCGACCACCTGTCGGCCATCACCGCCTGGCGCGCTGAGCCATTCGAGTCGCGCCACCTGATGCTTCTGGACCTGGTTCATCCGCCATTGGCATGGATCTTCGGCGTGGTGCCCGCCCGCACCGGCCTGCCGGTGAGTACGGAGGCCGTTCTGGAACTGATGCGGCGCGGCATGCCGGAAAAAGAAATCGCCCACCGCCTGGGCCGAAGCGCCCACACCGTGCACGCGCACGTCAAACGGGTCTACCGCCACTACGCCGTCCGCAGCCGCCCGGAACTGCTGGCCCGCCTGTATGAGACGGCGCAGAAGTAACCCCGCTCGGCCTCTGTCTGGTCTTATAAGCTGCGAACGGCCTGCACTGAGATTCGTCGGTGCCTTGGGCAAGGGCAGGGTAAAGATGCCCAGCCGGTTTGGTGCATGTGCTGTATCAGCCCTGATTCCGCAGGATTCCACGTCCGGTAACGATCGATTCCGATTATCGGGCGCGGGGCGGGGCAAATTTCTCCTTCCCCGCCGCCCGTTCGTTTACGACATCAGGGACATGAAAGACGTTGCCCCCGATACGCACCTCACGGACGTTACGGCCGCTGTGGAACCCCTGGAACCCCGGCAGCTGATGAGCGGCGTGACCTTCGACGGCGGCGTGTTGACGATCACCGGCCTGGCCGATGAGAGCAATACGGTCGCCGTCGGCGTCAGCCATGGGCACGTGCACACCGTTCTGAACGGCAGCCGCCAGGATTTCGGCCTGGCGGGCCTGAAGGCGATCAAAATCAGCGGCGGCAACGCGGCCGACGTGATCGTGGTCGACGCGACTGTGACCGTTCCCACCCGCACGAATGCAGGCAGCGGCGATGACGTCGTTTCCGGCGGTTCGGGCGGCGACGTCATCGAAACCGGCAACGGCAACGACACTGTCTACGGCAACGCCGGCAATGACGTCATTAACGCCGGCGCGGGCAACGACCGCGTCTATGGCAACGCCGGCGATGACATCATCAATGGCGGCGCGGGCGTCGACGTGATGGTCGGCGGCAATGGCAACGACAGCTTTCTGGCCGTCGGGCGCCTGGACCGCATCATTGGCGGCGCGGGCGGTAATTCGATGACCAAGGAAGTCGTGAAGTCCGTCTCGTCGACCCCGCCGGCCGGCAATACGCCTAGCGGCACGGTGACGCCTTCGCAGATCACCGGCCTGTCACTGATCAACGCCGACACCGGCACCGCCGTCGCCGGCTATGAGAACATGAAGGGCAACGTCTCGCTCGACCTGACCAAGCTGCCGGCCCACCTCAGTGTGGCGGCCAAGCTCTCGGGCGGCAGCAGCTCGGTGCGCTTCGATCTGGACGGCAATGTCGGTTTTCACCTGGAGAACAGCGCCCCGTTCGCCCTCGCGGGCGACATGAGCGGCAAGTTCAAGCCGGTGGCGTTCAGCCTCGGTTCACACACCCTGACGGCGGCTGCGGTGAGCGGCAAGTCGGTCTTCTCCAGCCGCACGGTGACGTTCAGCGTCACCCGCTCGGTGAAGACGCCCGTGAGCAGCACGCCGGTTGTCCCAACGACGCCGACTACGCCCACCACGCCCACGACTCCTACGACCCCGACCACTCCTACGACGCCGGCTACCCCGGTCGACACCGGCGCCAGCCGGCCCGTCGCCGCGATCACGGCCATCAGCAAAACCATCCCGGCCGGTACGTCGGTCCACGTCGATGCGCTCGCCTCGGCGCTCAAGGGCGGCAACTGGAACCAAGGCGAATACGTCTGGGACTTCGGCGACACCAGCGGCACGAATAACAGCATGCACGGCTTCAATGCCGCCCACGTGTACGACCGCGCCGGCAGCTACACGGTCACGCTGACCGTCACCAACGCCGCCGGCCGGACCGACTCGGTCACGCAGACCATCACCGTCGCCCCCGCGGCCCGGAAGATCATCTACGTCAGCAGCCACGGCTCGGACAGCAACAGTGGCTTGAGCACGGACGCGCCGATCCAGTCGATCGCCAAGGCGCTGAGCATGGTCACGGACAATACGCAGGTGCTGTTCCGCCGCGGCGAAACCTTCGGCATGACGGCCAGCTTCAATGTGAAGTACAGCAACGTCGTTGTCGGCGCGTATGGGAGCGGTGCGAACCCGAACATCCTGTGGACCGGCACACGCGAAAACCAAGTGATGTTCTACATCAACCGCGGCACCACGAACTTCACCGCGCAAGACCTGACGGTCGACACGATCTTCAATAAGGACACGGACGACGCCGGCACGCCGACGGGCTTCCAGATGGGCGGCACGAACTTCACCGCCCGCCGTTGCACGCTGTTGAACCTGATGCACGGCTTCAATCTGAACATGGACCCGAACGGCGTCATGATCGAAGGCAACAGCGCCCCGAGCGTGACCGGCCTCCGCAAGTACTTCGCCTGGGTGCAGGGCAGCGACGTGACGATCGTAGGCAACAACGCCGCCAACAGCACGCGTGAGCACATCGTCCGCGTCAACTTCGTCAGCAAGCTGAACGTCAGCAACAACGACTTCTCGAACATCAGCCGTCGCGAGATTGGCGACTACTGGGACTATCGCAAGACGGCGCTAAACATCCAGAGCGGCGAGTTCGCGTATGCCTACAACAACACGCTGGACGCCAGCCTGCAGGTCGGCCCGTTGGGCAAGACCGAAGGCATGAAGGGCCAGGACACGGCCAGCATGCGGTTTAAGTACGCCATCGCTGAAGGCAACGAGATCATCAATGACGAGGTGATCGTCAATCATGGCGCCGAGCACGTGACGCTGCGGGATAACGTCATCCGTCGCAATAGCGACATCGCCATCGACGTGGACGGCTATGACAGCTCGTACCAGCGCGGCGTGGTCGACCTGAACATTGAAAACAACACGGCCATCAATACTGGCACCAGTGGCAGCTTCCTGGACGTCTGGGGCCCGGTCGACGGCATCACGCTGACCGACAACGTGTATGTCGCGCCGAACCTGCACATCGGCGAAAACAGTACCGCCGTCGTGAAATTCCAGCCCGGCGGCTACGAAAGCTTCACCGAGATCGACAACAACGTGTGGCCGGTGGGCGCGACGGTGTCGAGCTACCTTCACAAGGCCGGCGAGATGTACATCGGCCCGGGTTACACGGCCTCATATTTCAAGACCGGCGAGGAATGGAACGCCTTGAGCACGGTCGGCACCGACCTATTCCGCTCGCTCACCACCTCCCAGGCCGACGGGTTCGTCCTGAATGGCGTGCAGGTGGGTGCCCGCAAGGTGGCGTAAGCGGCGGAACGTCGCCTCATCAACCGCCGTCTTTACACTCATGGCCTGCTGCCCAACAATCAGGCCATGAGTGACGGCACGCACAGTTATTTCGATTGGCAAGTTTCCACGCTGATGCTGGCGTACGACGTCGTCGACCCGATCCCGCGAAGTGAAGATCGCCGCATCGCCGAGCGGCAACGCGATGTGGAAAAGGAAATCCACGACCTCGCCCAAGCCACCATTCCCCCGGCTTACAAGGCGAACCCGAACCTCGATTTCCCGCCGGCCGTGGTGATGCTGCTGACCAGGGCCACGCTGAAGCGGGCCGTCGAGATCACTGGCGTCTGAAGAGCAGGTCTAAACGACTTGTGGGCGATTATCCGGGTGCCACAGGTCGCGGTATGCCGAGACCTGTGCGCTAAAGCGAGACGGCAGACACAGGTCTGCGGATACGCCGACCTGTGGCACCCAATCAGGATCACCACCCTGCATTCTGGACCACTGCCGGATCACTCTTTCCGCGTCGACCGTTTCCGCACCTTCGTCGGCGAAATCTTCGC
>JAQGHK010000533.1 GCA_028288875.1 Phycisphaerales bacterium
GCGAAGATTAGCTCAATGGTAGAGCATCGGAGCTTAATCCGAGGGTAGCGAGTTCGACTCTCGTATCTTCTCCGACAGTCGGGAAAGACCGGCATCAGCCTGAGAAGCTGAAGACTTACACGCGACGCGAGGGACGCGAACGTCCGGCACCGTCTGCTTTGCTGGCTTCGGCCAGTACGGCAACACGGAGGCGGCTTTGCAGTCGGACGCTCACGCAGCAAAACAATCGTCAAAGCATCGGCCGACGCTTTCGGGGGGAAGCGCGGCCGGTGCGGCGGCGAAAGGACTGCCCCAGTGACCGCTGGCTCCGCCGCTGCTGCGGGACGGACGTGCGTTCGCTCCCTCGCCCGCTTTTTCGATTTTAAAAGGAGGTGCCTTGTGTTGCGCACCATTTACATCCGTCGTCACGAGCGTGGTTTGCTCTTCGATCGTGGCGACTTCATCGGCGTCCTGCAGCCGGGTCGTCATTTCGTTTTCGGCTGGAACAAGGCCGTCGAAATCGCCGACACGCTCAAGACGCGCTTCGAGCACCCGTTGCTGGAAGTCATGCTGGCCAATGCGGAACTGCAGCGCGAGCTGCGCGTTCTGGAATTGACCGACACGCAGCGTGCCGTCGTCTGGAAGAACGGCCGTGCGTTCGCGATCGTCGGCCCGGGCCGGCACGCGTTCTGGACCACGCCGGCCCTGATCGAGATCGAAACGTTCTCGATCGATCCCGTTCGGTTCGATCACCCGAAGCTGCCGGCCATCCTGCAGTTGCCGGAGGCCGCCAAGTTCCTGGACGGCGTGCAGGTTTCGGACAACGAAACCGCGCTCTTGTTCCGGGACGGCGTGCTGATCGAACAGCTCGGCCAGGGCCTGCACGTGTTCTGGAAGGGCAACGGCAACGTGAAGTGGAAGGCGCTCGATCTGCGCGAGCAGGTCGCCGACGTCGCGGGTCAGGAAATCATCACGGCCGACAAGGTTTCGCTCCGTGTGAATCTTGTCGTCACCTGGGCGATTGTGGATCCGCTGCTCACCACGCGAACCAGCGCCAGCCCCGAGCAGGCGCTGTACCGCGAGGCGCAGCTTGCCCTGCGGGCGGCCGTCGGCACGAAAGTGCTGGACGCGTTGCTGGCGGACAAGGAAGCCGTCGGTGGCGAGGTTCGTGCGGCCCTCGCCGCGCGGGCGGGTGAACTGGGTCTGAGTGTCCGTAGCGTCGGTCTGCGCGACATCGTGCTGCCCGGCGAAATGAAGACGCTCTTGAACCAGGTCATCGCCGCAACCAAGGAAGCCGAGGCCGGCCTGATCCGTCGTCGTGAGGAGACGGCGCAGGTGCGCAGCCAGCTCAACACGGCGAAGTTGCTCGCGGAAAACCCGCAGCTGCAGCGTTTGAAAGAGCTGGAAGTGCTGAAGGATGTTTTGGCGGGCACCACGGCAACGTTCGTGCTCGGCCAGGGCGACCTGACCGACCAGATCCGTACGTTGGTCACGGCCAGGTGAGTTTTTCAACCGGGGCCCGGCAATCGGGCCGGGCCCCTTACTATCGTAGGGGCGACATACATGTCGCCCGTCGTATGCATGTCCGCTCGCGGACGACATGTATGTCGCCCCTGCAAGAATGGAATCGATCATGAACGGACGCGATCTCACCATCCTCGGCTACCGCGAAGGCCCGCTCGTCGGGCACGCGCTGCGTGTTGCACGTCATCTGACCCGTCAGAAGATGCGCGAGCCTGAAATCCTCTCGCTGTTGAAGCAGGTGATCGAGAACCCGCTGGCCCACGCGTCTGATCCGCGATTGGGCGGCCTGCCGGCCGCGCTGATCGAAGAAGCGAATCGCCCGTATTTCATCGAACGCGATGCGCCGGCCCCCTGCCCCGTCTGGGGCGAAGGCTTGGAATCCGGCGCGCTGCTCCAAATGAACAACGCCGCCCGGCTGCCGGTAGCGGTGCGTGGCGCACTCATGCCCGATGCCCATCAAGGCTACGGCCTGCCGATCGGCGGCGTGCTGGCGACGGACAACTGTGTGATTCCGTACGCCGTGGGCGTCGACATCGCTTGTCGCATGAAGCTCAGCGTGCTGGACATCCCGCCGGCACGGCTGGAATCGATGCGCAATCAACTCGTCACCGTGCTGCGTCGCGAAACGCAATTCGGCACGGGCTCAACGCTGCGGCGCAAGGAAGACCATCCCGTGCTCAACGCGGATTGGTCGATCACACCATTGGTGCGGAAGCTGCGCGCCGAGAAAGCGCCGGCCCAGCTCGGCACGAGCGGTTCGGGCAATCATTTTGTGGAATTCGGCATTCTCACGCTGGCCGCTGATGAGATGGGCCTCAAGGCTGGGCAATACATGGCGTTGCTGTCGCACTCGGGCTCACGTGGGTCGGGGGCGATGATCGCCGGCCACTATTCGCGCCTGGCGATGAGCCTGCACCCGGAGCTTCCGCCAGATTTGAAGTACCTGGCGTGGCTTGATCTCGACAGCGAGCCGGGCCAGGAGTACATGGCCGCGATGAACCTGATGGGCGAGTACGCGGCCGCGAATCACGCCGTGATTCATCGCAAGATCGCTAAGGCGCTCGGCGTGAAAGTGCTGGCGGGCGTGGAGAATCACCACAACTTCGCCTGGCGTGAACAGCACGATGGCCGGGAGCTGATTGTGCACCGCAAGGGCGCAACGCCAGCCGGCGCGGGCGTACTCGGCATGATCCCCGGCAGCATGGCGTCGCCCGGCTTTGTCGTCCGCGGGCGTGGCAACGACCGGTCGCTGAACAGCGCCAGCCATGGCGCCGGCCGGGCGATGAGCCGTACCGCCGCCAAGGCCACCTTCCGCTGGGCCTCCATTCGACCGATGCTGGAAAAGGCCGGGGTCCAGTTGCTCTCAGCCGGTATTGATGAGAATCCGCTGGCGTACAAAGACATCGAAACCGTGATGTCCCAGCAGACCGACCTCGTCGACGTCATCGCCCGCTTCGACCCAAAGATCGTCCGAATGGCTGATGAGGGCGAACGGCCGGAGGACTAAACGGGCATCGTCCGCGATGGCCGTCACGCATTGAATTGTGTGACGGCCATCCGTTCGGCGATGATCAGTGGAATGGAAGAGCCGAACCCGCCAACACCAGGCAAGCGTGGCTGGCGATATCGAGTGAAACGCATCGCGAAATTCAGTCTCGCAATCTATATCGGCGCTTGCGCCATTTTGTATTTCGTTCAGGACTCGCTCATCTTCGCCGGCCACAGCACGCAAGGGGCACTGGATGCTCAGTCACATGAAGGGTTCATTCAGACGGTCCAGCTCACAGCGGCCGAAGGTACGCGGATCGTTGCCGCGTATCGCCCGGCCACAGGCCGCGCTCAGGACGCGCCGACTGTCCTCTTTTTCTCCGGCAACGCCATGTGTGCCGCATGGTGCGATTCCATCATCAGCAACCTGAACGATCTCGGCTGCAATGTGCTGGTCCCGGACTACATCGGTTTCGGGGAAAGCCAAGGCGTGCCTTCCGAGCGAGCCTGCTACGCGACCGCAGACGCAGCATGGAAATACTTGATGGAGCAGCGCGCGATACCGGCCGATCGCATTGTGGTCATGGGCTGGTCGCTCGGCTCGGCGGTCGCGTTCGATCTGGCCAGCCGTCAGCATCCGGCCGGGCTGATCACGCTTTCGGCATTTACCAGCATGCCCGACGTCGCTCAGAAGTCTTACCCGATCATTCCGGTACGACTGCTGATCCGTTCGCAATTCACTAACCTGTTAAAAGTACCAAAGGTGAAATGTCCGGTGCTGTTGTTTCAGGGCCGAAAGGACACGCTGGTTGCGCCGGCCAACGCTGAAGCCCTATTGAAAGCATTTGGAAATCAGGCCGAACTGATCTGGCTGGACCGGGCCGATCACAACACAATGTTCCAAGCAGAGCCGAAAACACTCAACGATGGGCTGGAGCGATTCCTAGCGAAAATGACGCCAACCACTCGGCCTGCGACTCCGTGAAACGATCGGCTCAGCTTTCATCACGTCCACCGGTCGCCAGCTCCAGCCAGTCGAATTCTTCTTCGAGGCTGTGATACGCCGCGTCACCGATGCGGCCTTTCGATCGCAGCTCGGCCAGACTGTGGCGGCTGGCGACGACGGCCCGGCGGCGGACTTCGTCGCCAGCGAGGCGTTCGGGCGGACGATGCTGCGGGTCTTCCAGGGCGCGACGCAGCGAGTCTTGAAACTCGGCTCGGAGCGCGTTGGCTTCGACGGACTCGTCGCCATCGATGGCGGCGATGCCCGCCCGCAGGGCGGCGCAGCGGGCGAGGGTTTTTTCGTCCTCTACCGTGGTGTCGGCGCGAAGTTTGAGGCGGCTCAGCAGCGGCCGGATCGTCAGGCCTTGGATCAGCAGTGTGCCCAGCACGACGGCGAAGGCGCACAGCACGATCAGATCGCGGTGTGGAAATTTCTCGGGCAGCGCCAGCGCCGCGGC
This sequence comes from Phycisphaerales bacterium, assembly GCA_028288875.1. Classification (GTDB taxonomy): domain Bacteria; phylum Planctomycetota; class Phycisphaerae; order Tepidisphaerales; family Tepidisphaeraceae; genus RYN-431. The sequence continues at coordinate 4,452 of JAQGHK010000533.1, forward strand.
CAGCGTCACGATGCCCCGCATGCCGCACCAGGAAATAATCAGTCCGCTCTGCACCGTCGGCGCGAACAGCGGCCGGTCCGATCGCATGCCGAAGCGGCGAATCTTCCACCGCACCAGCGCGTTGTACGTCATCACCCAGCCGATGCGGACGAGGATCACCGTCAGCAGCACCGCCGCGGCCACGCCGAGAAAGCCGCTGCGCTGGCCCGCCGACAGCCGCTCCCAGATGGGTCGCAATTGCAGACCGACGACAACGAACGCCAGCACGTTCAATACAAATACGACGGTTTCCCAGACCGCGAACGACGGCACGCGCACCCGGGCCGGAACTGATTCGGCGGTCTGCCGGGCGAGCACGATACCGAACGTCACCACCGTGAGAATGCCGGAAAGCCCCAGGCGCTCGGCCAGCAGCCACATGCCGAAGGTGCCGATGAACTGCATCAGAATGTTCGACGGCACGTACTTGATCCGCAGCAACAGCCGCGTGTACAGCGGCGCCGTTAGCGCGCCAAAGAGGATGCTGCCCGGTACCACCAGCGTGGCCAGCGACGCCAACCGAGTCGACGATAGCCCGCCCGCCACCGCGGTGACGGCCACGCGGTAGATGAGCAGCGCGCTCGCGTCGTTCAGCAGACTTTCGCCTTCAAGAATGACTAGCAGCCGATGTGGCAACCGCACTTGGCGAAGCACCGCCGTCGCCGCCGCCGCATCGGGCGGCGCGACAATCGCACCGAGCGCTACCGCTGCAGCCCATGGCATCGAAGGAACGAGAAAGCGAACAACGATTGCTACTGTCGCGGCTGTCAGCGTGACGGCCACAATCACCAGCGAGCCTACCGGCAGCCAGTTTTCTTTCAGATCGCGCACGGATGTGTCGTAGGCCGCGTCCAGCAATACCGGGGCGACGAAAAGTGCGAGCGCCAGTTCCGGCTCAAGCACCAGTTGCGGGGCCGACGGGATAAACGCCATCGCCGCCCCGCCGACGGCCAGGAAAACCGGGTACGGCACTTTCAGCCGATGCGCGAACGCCGACAGCAGCATCGCGCCGACCAGCATCGCCAGCACCCATTCGAAAACGATCATTCACGATCTCCCGGCTTCGTCTTGTCCATGATGCCGGCGCAAACGTCAACGATAACGTCGGCGACCGAGCGTCAATCCGACACCCAGGCCGCCATGGCCGCGCGGCGGTCGGCCCAGACCCGGCGTGCGGCCGCGAGCCACGCCATGCCGACGCCGATAGTCACGATGATCGTTCCCACACCAATGATCCAACGAGCCGCGTCCACCGAAAGGTACGGCGCTATCCACATCAACAGTATGCCTAGGAGCAGCGGCGCCACGACGCCAAACGCAAAGACGCCGCTGAGCAGGCGAAACACCCGATGCAGGCGGCGATGCCGGGATCGCTTCATCAACTCGCCTGCGAAGTTCGCCATCAGCCCGCCGATCAGCGAACAAAGCGGCGGCCAGAGAAGCACCAGAAGACCAAACGCCACCGGCGAGGTGGTACTCAATAATCCATATGCGCCTGAGGCAACGATCAGCGCCATGAGCGCACTGGTTATCGCCCGGGCTACGGCGCTGGATCGACGGCCGTCGAGTTCAGGCTGGTTCCGGTCCGGCGAGGCTAGAAGCCACCACGCTGTGATTTCGGTCACGCTCGACAGGACGATGAAGACCAGC
>JAQGHK010000535.1 GCA_028288875.1 Phycisphaerales bacterium
GCCGCCGAGCTGAAGGCCGGGCGCCTGACTGACATCCGCGGCGTGCCGACCAGCCTGCAGTCTGACGACCAAGCCACTTCCCTCGGCATCCCGCTGGTGGACTTCACGCAGGTGGATCACTGCGATCTGACGGTCGACGGCGCGGACGAAGTCGATCCGCAATTGACGCTTATCAAGGGCCTCGGCGGCGCGCTCCTTCGCGAAAAGGTCGTCGCCCAACATTCGAAACGTCTGATCATCATCGCCGACGAAAGCAAAGTGGTGCAGCAGCTCGGCACGAAGAGCCCGCTGCCGGTGGAGATCACGCCGTTTTCTAAGCCGACGAGCGAACGCTTCCTTAAAACGCTCGGTTGCGTACCAGTGCTTCGCAAGCGAGCCACCGGGCAGGATTACGTCACCGACAATCAGAACCTGATCTTCGATTGTCGGTTTGAGCAGATCACCGATGCGGCGAAGCTGGACCAGACGCTTCGCTCGCGCGCGGGGATCGTCGAAACGGGATTGTTCGTCGGCATTGCCGAGCGGGCGATCATCGGAACGGCGGATGGGTATCGCGAGATCACGCGGTAATGCTGGCCGGCCCCTGGCCCCTCTCCCGGTATTGCCGGGAGAGGTTGGGTGAGGGCTTCGCGACGAACAGCCATGCCTGCAGAGAAACGGCGGCCGGCAACGTTGCTTCAACGTCGAACGTTCTCGCGCGATCCATCCGAACCGTCGTCAGCCCTCACCCCAACCCTCTCCCGGCAATACCGGGCGAGGGAGCCAGAGTCATACCGTCTTGAGGACGATCGCGCTGTTCTTGCTGCCAAACGCGATGCAGTTGCAGAGCGCTACATTGATTGCGTGATCGCGTGAGGTGTTGGCGATGTAATCCAAGTCGCACTCCGGGTCACGTTGGGTGAGATTGATCGTCGGATGCATACGGCCGCTTTGCATCATGAGGACGGTGGCGGCGATGCCTGCCGCGCCGCCCGCTCCTTGGGGATGGCCTACGAAGCTCTTGGTCGCGCTAGCGGGGATGCTTTTGGCGTGGTCTTCAAAGACGCGTTTGATGGCGGCGGTTTCGAGTTTGTCGTTGAGTTGGGTGCCAGTGCCGTGGAGGTTGATGTAATCGACGTCGCGCGGATGTACACCCGCGGCCATGAGCGCTTCGCCGATGGCGCGGGTGCATTCCGCCAAGTCGGGGGCGATCTGCACGCGATGGAACGCGTCACACGTGCTGGCGTAGCCGGCCACTTCAGCCAAGGCTTTCGCCCCTCGTTTCTCAGCATGCTCGGCAGTTTCAAGGACGAACATCCAGGCGCCTTCGCCGAGGATGAAGCCGTCGCGATCGGCATTGAACGGGCGGCTGGCGAGGGCGGGATCACCGAACTGGCGCGTGCTGATGACGCCCATGAGTTCAAAGCCGGCGAGGATGCCCGGCATGATCGGCGCGTCCGCCCCGCCGCAAACCATGACATCGGTGACGCCGCTGCGGAGGATCATCATGGCGTGGCCGATGGCATCGGTGCTGCTGGCGCAGCCGGTGCTGAGCACGTGACTTGGCCCGCGGAGTTTCAGCTGAATTGAAAGCTCGCTGGAAAGATTTCCGTGCGTGCCGGCCGTAATCGCAAATGGACTGGGCTTCCCGCCGGCGGCGAACATGCGGCGATATTGGTCCTCGACAAAACCTAATCCGCCGCCGCCGGTACCGAGGGTGACGCCAATGCGGCGCTGCAACGCGATGTCGTCTGGAGCAACCTCCAAACCGGCGTGGTTGAGCGCTTCCTTGGCGGCGGCAACAGCGAACGGAATCATGCGAGGCGTGCGTCGGACATCGGCAGGCGACATCACGGAAAGCGGGTCGAACCCGTCCACGATTCCCGCATAACGGCTCTTCAAGCCGGCCGTATCAAAGGCGGTGATCGTCTTCACGCCGCTGCGACCCGAGACGCACGCTGAGTCGAAATTCTCTCGCCCGACGCCGTTAGGCGAGACGACGCCAAGGCCGGTGATGACGATGCGGGGCAATCGGGTCAAAGCGATCGATCCTAGCGCGTCCAAGGTCGCACGACCAATCCGGCCGCGGTGTCGGTCACGCGGCAAGCGATCGAGAAGCGATCTGCCACCGCGCAGAATTCCAGATCCGCCAGCAATCCGGCCCGGCCGAGATTGGCGGCGGAATACGTCTTGTGAAAGGCGGCGGACACGTTGGCCTTCGCGGACTGCCATGCCGCAAGGGCAAGGTGGGCGGTGTCGTTTTCCAGCGTCAGATCGCCGAGGGCATCGATCACCGCGCCGCAGCCGACGAGGTCTTCCAGGGAAATTTCGCCCTGCGTGCCGGAGCAGAGCAGCGTGACCGGTAAACCGGTCCCGCGAATGGCCGCCGCAGTGGCGGCAGCGTTGGCGAGCGCGCCCGTCATCAGCACGGCCGCCGATCGGGCGGCGACCAGCGCCTTGGTGCCGTTGGTCGTGGCCATCAGGATGGTGCGTCCGCCGCAGCGCTCGGCGGTGAAATCAGATGGCGTGTTGCCGAGATCGAAGTCGTCCGGCTTGCGTGCATCCAGTTCACCGGCCAGAAGCGGCAGCACAGCGTCACCACTGGCGGCCGACCGGGCGGCGCGGGCGTCTTCACGGGTGCCAAACACCTGAACTTCCGTGGCACCGGCGGATAAAGCGGCCGCCATCGACGTCGTGGCACGGAGCACATCAAACACCGCGACCACGTGGCCGGCAAGATTTTCGGGCTTTAGCAGCGACGGCAAGGCATAAACACGCACAGTGGCCATCGCCCGGTTGTACCGGATGCGGCCGGCCCGGTCGCGAGCGACCATCCCGTTTGCGCGGACTCAGACTTTCAAATCCGTTGCGTTTGTTGTCCGAACTGCCCGCTTTCCATACCATGCTTACGACGGCTAAGCCGTTTGATTTATGAGCAATCCCTCGACGCCATCGCAGACGATTACCATCCGCCTCAAGCGCCAGGACGGCCCGGATAAACCGAGCCGCTGGGAAGAGTTCGCCGTACCCAAACGGCCGAACATGAACATCATCAGCTGCCTGCAGTGGATCGCCGCTAATCCGACGACGATTCAAGGCGTCGCGACGAGCGCCCCCGTTTGGGACAGCGGCTGTCTGGAAGAAGTCTGCGGCGCGTGCACGATGGTCATCAACGGCCGGGCCCGCCAGAGCTGCTCGGCCTTGGTCGACCGCATTTCGCCCGACGGCAGCCCGATCACGCTCGAGCCGATGACCAAGTTCCCGATCGTCCGCGACCTCTGGGTCGACCGCAGCCGCCTCTTCAACGATCTGAAAAAGGTGAAGGCCTGGGTCCCCATCGACGGCACCTACGACCTCGGCGCCGGCCCGCCCATCAGCGAGCAGCTGCAGGAAGAACGCTACCCGCTCAGCCGCTGCATCAGTTGCGGCTGCTGCCTGG
>JAQGHK010000567.1 GCA_028288875.1 Phycisphaerales bacterium
GACCGACGGCCTGCTCATCCATCCCGTCGTCGGCGAGACCAAGGCCGACGACATTCCCGCCCAGACCCGCATGGACTGCTACACCACGCTGATCAACGGCTACTACAAAAAAGACCGCACCCTGCTCAGCGTTCTCCCACTGGCCATGCGTTACGCCGGCCCGCGCGAGGCGATCCTGCACACGCTGATCCGCAAGAACTACGGCATCAGCCACTTCATCGTCGGCCGCGACCACGCCGGCGTGGGCAACTACTACGGCACGTACGACGCCCAGACGATCTTCAACCAATTCAAGCCCGAAGAGATCGGCGTGACGATCTTGAAGTTCGAACACACCGCCTGGTGCACCAAGTGCGAAGCCATCGTCAGCAGCAAAACCTGCCCGCACGGCCCGGAAGACAAAATCGCCCCCAGCGGCACGAAGGTCCGCGACCTTCTTAAGGCCGGCGAGCGCCCGCCGGAAGAATTCAGCCGGCCGGAAATCGCCGACATCCTGATCAAGTGGGCCCAGAGCGTCGGATAAGCACCGACCGACCCAGTTACCGCTAATCGACACTAGCCCTGCGCTCATGCGGGGCTAGTGCCGTTTTATACGCCAGCCTGAACAATTTTTGAGCCGACCGGGCGTTAGGACGTGCACTCATGACGATTAATATTCGATTCTCCGTTACCGCGTTTTTTGTCACGCTGGGCACTTTGTGTCACATCGGGCGTGCGGCCAGCGAGCCGAACTTCATTCTGATCCTGGCGGACGATCAAGGCTGGGGCACCACGTCAGTGATGATGGACCCGCTCGTGCCGGATTCCAAGAGCGATTTCTTCAAAACGCCGAACATCGAGCGCCTCGCCGCCGCCGGGCTGCGGTTCAGCGAGGCATACGCCGCGCATCCGAATTGTTCGCCCAGCCGGGCATCGATCCAGACCGGGCGATCGCCGGCAGCATTGCACCTGACCGACATCATCGAACGCAACGCCGGGCCGAACTACGTCGGGAACAAGCTGATCCCGCCGCGCCACGTTTCGGCATTGCCCCGAAGCGAACAGACGATCGCCGAATTGCTCAAGGCGCACGACCCCGCGTATCACACGGCGCACTTCGGCAAGTGGCACTTAGCCGCCGGCGGGCCGGCGAATTTTGGCTATGACGAGTCCGACGGCCCCACCGGCAATGGCGAAGGCGGCCGAAAAACCAACCTGCCCGACGACCCCAAGCAGATCTTCAGCCTCACGCGCAAGGCTATCGCGTTTATCAACGAGCAATCGACGGCGAAGCACCCTTTCTATCTGCAGATTTCCCACTACGCGACTCACGAACCGACGCAGAACCTTCCCGCCACGCTGAAGGAATTTGAGAACGCGGCCAAAGGCGCAAGGCATGTGAACGCACCTTACGGCGCGATGCTGCATGACATGGACACCGGTATCGGCCAAGTGCTCGATGCCGTGACCGCCGCCGGGATCGCCGACAACACGTACATCATCTACACCTCGGATAACGGCAGCGTCCCGACAGACGATCCAGGCAACATCAACGGGCCGGTAAAGGGTTGGAAAGCCTCCGTCTGGGAAGGCGGCATCCGCGTGCCGTTCATGGTGGTCGGACCCGGCATCAAGGGCGGCGCCGTGAGCCGCACGCCCGTCGTTGGCTATGATTTACTTCCAACCATTTGTGATCTCGCCGGCATCAACCAATGGCCCAAGGCCGTAGAAGGCGGTTCCTTCAAATCGCTGCTTCTCGGGAAAGTCAGTGACGCCGTGAAGCGGCCCGAAGACTTCCTGGTCTTTCATTGGCCGCACTATCAGTTGCAAAAGCAAAGCACGCCCGACACTACGATTATCTCGGATGGCTGGAAACTCCATTACTGGTGGGAGACGAAAAAAGTCCAGCTCTTTCACCTCGACAAAGACCTCGCCGAATCCAACGACATGGCCGCCCGGGAGCCGCAGCGCGCGGCAGCGATGAAGGCGACGCTCGAAGGCTATCTCGCCCACATCGATGCGCAGCTGCCAACGACCAACCCCACTTATAACGCCGCTACCGACCCGGGCCTGAACCGCCGAAATCGGAGAGGTGGCGGCGACGATTGATCCGACACGGCCCGCCAAGGCGGCGTGGTTGATCCGGCAGCGTCAACCAACCATGCCATTCCGCGCCAGCAGACTACAGGCGCGGGCGATTTTGACTCCAGGCAAGGCGAAACGCATGATTGCGATCGCAATCGGACGCGGAGTCACCTCAGGAACAATCGCCCATGTATGTTCGCCAAATCCTTACCGACGCCCGGGCACGCGAAAAGCCGTGTCTGCGGTGTGGGCTTTCGCTGCGGAAGCACCTGGACGACCGGTATTGCCCGGACTGCGGCCTGTCGGTCTGGATGAGTCTGAACCCGAACGAATCGCTCGATTACTCCAACACCCAGTGGCTGCGTAAGGCGGCCCGCGGCTCATGGCTGATGGCGGCGATTCAAGTGATCGCCTTGGCGGCATACCTGATCGGATTCGCCGGCATGGTGATGCCGACGATCCACGCGATGCAATCCCGGCCGGTCGGTCTACACCGCCCCGCCACGCGGCCAAGCCTTCGAACGGCAGGGAACGAAGCCGCATCGCCGACGGCGACGACTGGAGCCGCGGCGGCGGATGACGAATTGCTCCCTTGGGATGTGGATGATGACTCCGAACTCGACGCGCCCGCGTCCGCGCCGCAGACGCTGGCCACGGCGCTGGCCGGCCTCTATTTTATCGCCGAAGCCGGCGGGCTGGTGCTGATGACGGTGCACGAGCAGCGTTACCCAGACCGGGCCAAGGGAATGCGCGTCGCGGCGCGGGTGATGGCGGGCATCGCGGTCGTCGTGGGCCTCGGCATGGTCGGCTTGGCGGCACGATGGGTCACCACCGGCCACGGGTCGAGCCCGCTGCTGGCGTGGCTGTTTCTGCTGGTCGTCGAAATCACCTTCGGGGGCTGCGCGTTCGTCTCGTGGTATTGGCTCCGCCCCATCGCCCGCCGGGCCGGCAAATCGTCGCTCGCCAAGCTCTGCGGCTATCTGCTGTTTCTGCCGGTGCTGCCGTTCCTGAAGGCCGCGCCGTTTCTGGGGCTGTGGATGTTTTACCTCGTCAGCCCGCTGCTGTATTTCCTGCCGCTGATTTACATCCCGCTGAGCATTTACCTGTTCGCGCGATGCGGTCGGCTGTTAACGCAGGCGATCCCGCATGCCGAGGCCACCTGGGCGGCTGAAAGCAAGCCGGTCGCCGCGTCGTGAGCCTCTACGAACGCGCAACCGTCGCCAACGCACCACGGACGGAGGCATTTTTGACCGCGGCCATCCTCTACCGGATGATCGCCGTTTTCATATCATTGCTCTGAAGGAGAGGCAGTACCGTGCTGACGAAAATCTATGCCGCCGCGCTGATTCTGTTCGGGATCGGGATGATCATTGCCTGCGCCGTGATGTCGGCCCGGCACGCCAGCTTCATGAAAGTCGCCAAGCCCGCGACGGCGACCATCGCCGGTGACGCCACCATCCGCAAAACCGGCCGCGGCTCGGCGAAGCTCAACGACGAAAACTGGGACTTCAATTTCCCCGTCCGCTTCACCGCCGATGGCCATGACGCCACGGCCGACGTGCGGATTCACGGGGCCAGCCACCTGCCGCAAGGCGCATTGCCCGAACAGCTCAACGGCTGGCGCGGCATCGCCGTGCCGATCATCTATGACCCGCAGGAGCCCGCCCACGCCGAAGCCGCCGATTACGCGACGACGGCCTCCTGGACCTGGGGCTACGGCATCGGCGCGCTGCTGGCCGTC
>JAQGHK010000570.1 GCA_028288875.1 Phycisphaerales bacterium
CGGCAACGACACGCTCGATGGCGGCGATAACTCCGACACGCTCTACGGCGACGACGGCGACGACAGCCTCATGGGCGGCAACGGCTCGGACACGCTGTACGGCGACGATGGCAACGACACGCTCTACGGCGAAGACAACAACGACAGCCTGCGCGGCGGCCGAGGCGATGACTACCTGGACGGCGGCGAAGACGACGACACCATGCTCGGCGACCGCGGCCAAGATACGATGTTCGGCTACAACGGCGACGACACGATGGATTCCGTCGATGGCGACGACGATCGCGTCTTTGGCGAGAACGGGCGCGATACGCTGTTCGTCGATTATCACGACGACGAATGGTCCGGCGGGGCGGACCGAGACTTCGTCTATGACGAGAACGACTTTTACATTGGAAGCTGAAGCGCCCACGAACGCCGACGGATTTGTAGCTGCTACGCCTGCGTAGCCTCTTAATCACGTTAAACGTCTAGTGAGGGCTACGCAGGCGTAGCAGCTACAAATACTCGCCGGCCGCGGATCGGATTACTTCTTCCCTCGCCCGCCGCCCTCACCGCCGCCGCCGCCCTGATAGAGCGCATCGAGCGACAGGCGGCCGGAGCCGACGATCGCGAGGACGAACGCCATGCTCGCATAGATCAGCGAGACGTGGAACGGGGCCTCTTCGCCGCCTTGGATGCCGTGCTTGCCGACGACGGCGATGAAGATGCTCAGCAGCACCAAGGTCATGATCCCGCCGGCCCAGCGGGTGAACAGGCCGAGCATCAGGAGCAGGCCGGTGAGGAATTCCAGCCATGGGACGGCGTAGCCGTATGGGCGGGCGAAGCTGTCGGGCAGCCATTCGGGCTTGAAGCTCATGAACGGGCCGTCGACGAATTTGGCGAGGCCCATCTTGAAGATCTTCATCCACCCGCCCAGCAGCATGAACAGGCCGAGCGTCAGCCGGGCCAGCAGGAGGCTGATGTCGATCATCGCGGGATGGTTGAAGGGATTTTTCATACGGTAACGCGGGCCGAGCGGTCGGTTTATTGCTCAAAGTGATTATCGACCCAAGGTGGCTCGGCTATCGAGTTTTTCCGAGCTCGACGGACCGAGCACACGCCGCCGCGATGGCTATGCGGATCGACGGGCCGACATTGGCGGCCTGCATACTTTCAATGGCGGCCTGCGTGGTGCCGTTGGGGCTGGTCACGCGCCGCCGCAACTCTGAAGGCGTCTCGGTCGACAGCTTCGCCATCGTCGCGCTGCCGAGAACGGTTTGCTTGGCCAGCAGATCCGCCTGATCGGGCGGCAGCCCGAGTTCGACACCGGCGGCCGTCATTTGTTCGATCAGATAAAACACGTATGCCGGCCCGCTGCCGCTGAGGGCGGTGACGGCGTCGAGCTTATCTTCCGTGGTTTCAACGACGACGGCGGCGGGCTCGAAGAACTTCCGCGTGGCGGCCAGATCAGGCTTGGTAGCGAACTTGCCCGGCGCGATGGCGACTGCACCCATGCCAACCAGCACGGGCGTATTCGGCATCGTCCGCACGACGCGCCACGGCCGACCGAGGCCCAAGGCGGTTTCAATCGTGCGCGTGCTGACGCCGGCCATGATGGAGATGATCAGCGTCTTTTCGCTCATCTTTTCGCCGAGGCCGGCGAGAAGCGATTCGACCTGCTGCGGCTTGGTCGCGAGCAGAATCGCCTGCGAATCGACGGCGGCGTCCACATTGTTTTCGAACGCTTTGATCTTGAACGTCGTCTCGAACAGCCGACGGCGATCGGGCGAAACGTCACTGGCCGCGAGGGCTTCGGGGGCATAACCACCGGGGCCAAGCAGGCCACGCGCGATGGCCTCGGCCATGTTGCCGGCACCGAGAAATGCGAGATCGTACGGCATGGTTTGCAGCATCGGGCGGGGCGGCGGGGGCGTCAAGCTGAGCGTAAGAGACGGCCCCTTACGGGCCGCAAACGCATCAGCCGCCGATGAGGCGTTGCACATCCGCCGGAGCGGTCACGATGATCTGACCATTGGCGTAGCGGATCGTGGAAACGCCGCCATTGGTTTTCCAGACTTCCGGGCGAACCGTGGCTTCGATGAGATCAATCAGGCCTTGCCCGCGCTCGGCGTTGGTCTTCAGATTGCGGATGCCGGCCTGCGCGGCCGGGCCGCCTTTACCACCGAACAGGTTTTGTGTGCTTGAGCCGCCGCTGCCGCCACCACCAGAACCACCGCCCGCGGTTCGACTGCTGCTATTGCCGCCAGCGATGCTGATCTGCGGGTAATCGGTGAAGTCCGGGGCGTCTTTCACAAGATCGGCAACGGAATAAACGCGGACGATCGGCCGCGCGTCCGCCGCGGCTTGGGTGGTGATGTGGATGACGTTTTCGTCGACGTAAAACGCCAGCAGGCCAGGGGCCGCGGCGTCGAGCGTCTTACGCAAGGCGATGCGAACGGTGATCGCGCTCAAGCGCAGCGATACCGGTGTTTCTTTGCTCAGGCCGGCATCCTGAAGCGCTTTCCAATCGACTTCAAAATTCAGCCCGGTGCGATCGCGGAAATAATCCACGGCGTCGGTGAGTGCGATTTGGTCAAATCGAAGTTCCGGCGACTTCTTTAAAAGCAGCGGCGAGACTTCCGGAGCGGCCGAGGCGAACGGCGCGGCTAAAGCCACAGCGGCCAACAGCGTGAGGGTACGTCGCATCATGGACTGACCTCCCTAACCCGGAAATGGA
>JAQGHK010000572.1 GCA_028288875.1 Phycisphaerales bacterium
GGAAGTCGATGTTCAGGGAGCGCTCGTGCGCCTCATCTATTATGAGTGTGTCGTAGGCGCGCAGGTCGCGATCGGTGCGCGTCTCGGCTAGGAGAATGCCGTCGGTCATCAGCTTCACGCGGGTGACGTCGCGCCGGCTGACGTCGGTAAAGCGGATCTTGTAGCCGACCACCTCGCCCAGCGGCGTGTGCAGCTCCTCGGCGATGCGCTCGGCCACCGTGCGGGCGGCCAGCCGGCGGGGCTGGGTGTGCCCGATCTGCCCGCCACGGGGGCCATTTCGGCCTAGGTTTACCTGACCCCGGCCGAGCTCCATGCAGATCTTGGGCAGCTGCGTGGTCTTGCCGGAACCGGTTTCACCGCAGATGACGACGACTTGATTGCCCCGAATTGCAGCGGCGATTTCATGGCGTGCGGCGACGACCGGCAGGTCCGGCCATTCGATGGATCGCTCTACGGGTTGTCCCGCGGGCCGGTCCGGCGGCGGCGATGAAGAATTTTTTAGATCTCCCGCGGGTGGCATATCCCCATTGTATCGGGGTATAGCGCACCATTCGACTGAATCATAAACGATTGATATTCAATCAATAACATCGCCTGCTTACAAAACGCCACACCCCTAGGGCAGGGGGATGGCAGCGTGTGCTTACTGTTAAGGCAGAAAATAAATTGTACCTGCCTATTGATTCATCGCCTGTGCCCTGTATGATGCATCCATCGGAAACGGACGTGTGAAACGCCGAGCCGAGAAGTGAAAAGAAGCCGGTGCCTGCGAAAGCGATCCGGTTAGGTTTGAGAGCCTTGAACGTTTGAACTGACATAGGGTGACGGAGTCCGAAAGGGCTGACTGTTGCCGACAATCCTCCTCCTCCGCCACACCGGGCCTGCACACCCTCCGCAAGGCCCGGTGTTTTTTTGTCTATATCGTATGTTTTGTAAATTTTAGGTAATTTGGCCGACAGAGCGCTCCGGCGGCGATAAAATGGAACTGGCCTCAAGTGGATCTCTGGATACATCCGGCGATGCCACGCCAGTGGCGAGCCCATCTCCGGTCCCTCTCCCGGTATTGCCGGGAGAGGCTAGGTGAGGGCTTCGATCAACACGTCGTGAACGTCAGGTGGGAGGAAGCGCCGTGAAGCTCTTCGAACGTCAACTTCTTCCACTTCAATCCAGCATTTCCGTCGCCAGCCCTCACCCTATCCCTCTCCCGGCCATACCGGGCGAGGGGATCAGATGGCGGCTTGCCGGCCATAAGTCCCATGGCGGTCTAGGTAAGCTCCGTACCGCCGGAACGCCCGTTTTTTCGACGCTGCTCTTGAATGGCCCTGTACTTAACCCGCGCTGCGCGAATGTGAATATTCGGAGCAAGATCGACGCAAAAAAATCGACTTATGACCACTGCCGACTCCTGCCGCTAGTTCGAATTGAATTCTCGCCGTGCCTCATCTGGCACGTGATCCAAGAGCTCAATGACACGTTTCATTCGCGAATCAGTCAAGCTGCTCAGTTCGAGATAATCAGCAAGTCTTCCAATCGTTTCCCACCGCATGTCGGCAAGCCGATTTCCCACAAGATCGATCGTTTCTTTCGCGGGCATTCCATCGAGCCACCATCGGCACAGGACCGCCAACGCACCCGCCTGATGCCAGTCATAAGCTCCGAACGCGACACTGTGGACGGCGCCGATTGCCGGCGCACCGGCACAGTAGAAAACTTCAAGAACTGCCCATTGCCAAGCAGACAGCCACTCACAAAAGGCGGTAATGCCATTCTCGTGATCGAACTCACTCGGGCGCGATGGCGGGTGATGGAATCGCCGGCTGAGCCTCAAGCATTCGTTGCCGAAGCGTTCAGCCACGAGCCGGGCGGCAGCGCCACCGGCTTGCGAATCGCCAGCAGCCCTTGCGACATCGAAGGTTGCATCTACCAATTCCCGATTGGTCCGACGGAGCAGAAACCAATCAATTTTGAATCGGCGGGGCAGCATTCGGTGGTCCTCACACGATCAGCGATTCCCCTGTCATCTCCTCTGGCTGCGGCAGGCCAAGCATCTTGAGCAGTGTCGGCGCGACATCCGCCAATCGCCCGCTTTCGCGGAGTTTGTGGCCCTTGTAGCGGTCGTCGACCACGATGCATTCGACGGTGTAGATCGTGTGGGCGGTGTGGGGGCCGCCGGTTTGGGGGTCGACCATTTGTTCGGCGTTGCCGTGGTCGGCGGTGACGATCAGGCCGCCGCCGAGGTCCTGAGTCGCCTTGATGACTCGGCCGACCATGCCGTCGACCACTTCGCACGCCTTGATCGCCGCGGGGAGGCTGCCGGTATGACCCACCATGTCGCCATTCGCGAAATTCACGACGATCAGGCTGTACTGCCCGGTCTTGATCGCGTCGACGGTCGCTTGGCAGACGCCTTCGGCGCTCATCTCCGGCTGCTGGTCGTAGGTGGTGAGCGGGCTGCCGTCGGGCAGCAGCTTGGGGCTCGGGATGATCGCGCGGTCTTCGCCGGGGAAGGGCGGCTCGCGGTAGTCGTTGAAGAAGAAGGTCACGTGCGGAAACTTTTCCGTCTCGGCGCAGCGAAACTGCTTCAGCCCCGCGTCGCTCACGACCTGCGCGAGGATGTGCGACATCTTCCCGAGCTTCGGATAGGCGACATGCACGGGCAGGCTTTGTTCGTAGGCGGCCATCGTGACGAAGTAGAGATCGATCTTCTTGCGCTCAAAGCCCTGGCTGATGGTCTGCACGGCGGTGGGGGCGGGCGGGACGTCTTTCTCTTTCTTGTCGTGGGCCGGCGCGGCGGGCACTTCGATGGTGTACGGGAAGGTGTCGTAGACAAACGCCTTGGTGAGTTCGCGCGGGCGGTCGCCGCGGTAGTTGTAGAAGATGACGGAGTCGCCATCGGTGGTCTTGGCGATCGGTTGGCCGTTGCCGTCGGTGATCACACTCGGCGTGACGAATTCATCGCCGTGCGTGCCGGGCTCGGACGGGTGGTCGTAATAATATTGGATGGCGGCGGTGGCGGTGGTGAAGGTAGGCCCTTCGGCGAGCGCGATGGCTTTGTATGCTTTTTCCACGCGGGCCCAGCGATTATCGCGGTCCATCGCCCAGAAACGCCCGCTGACCGTCGCAATCCGGCCGACGCCCA
>JAQGHK010000647.1 GCA_028288875.1 Phycisphaerales bacterium
GCGGCCTGCGCGCGGTCTTCTTCCCTGATGCCAAACTCAAACTCCACCGGCCCGCGACCGCAGCCGAGGGCTTCGGCGATATCCAGATAGCGTTCGACCGCGTGCCGCTCCGGCGTCGGCTGGGGGACGCGGTGGGTGTATGCCAGCGGCGCGAACTCGCGGGCGTAGCTGAAGCCGACGCGGGTGGACGCGCCGGTTTGGCGGGCGAGCCAGCCACTGCGGAATAGACCTTGCAGATCGAGAACCAGATCGAATTTCTTCTGCCGAAGCTGCCAAGCGAAATTTGCCAGGCCGGCGGCCCGTGCGGGATTGCGCCAAGAGGTGGCGAAGTGTTTGCGATCGAAGCGAACGACGCCATTGAGCAGCGGATGATCTTCCAGCAGCGACGCGAACGCCGGGACGACCAGCCATTCGATGTGCGCGGTTGGCCAACGCGTGCGCAGCAGCTTCAGCACCGGCAGCGTGTGGACGATATCGCCGAGAGCACTCGGCTTGATGATCAGGATGCGCTTCGGCTCGTGCGGAAAATCAATGTGCATCGCTGACCTCCGGCCCCGTTTGGCTAGGCGTGGCGCGCGGGGCAAAGCCCTGGCACAGGTGCAGCGAATCGGCCGGCGTGTATTGCGGGTGCTTTTTCATCGCCCGCAGCAAACGGTGCAAGCCCATGACGGCGAGCCAGTGGTTCAGCCGGCGAACCCCGTAGGCATCGATGATGATCGGCACAGGGCCGGCGGTTTTGCTGGGGAAGATGATCCAGTTGCTGCTTTTGGCGTCGATGTGCGCCAGGCCCCCGGCTTCGATCTTGCGGAGCGAGCGGCCGCAGCGGCGGAAGAGATTTTCGCGATCGTTTTCGCTGAGACTGGAAAGATCGAGCTCTTCCAACGTCTGACCGGGCACGCGCTCGAAGATGGCGATGGCTTCGGCAGTAAATTCGCCGGAACGCTTTTGAATCACCATCAACGGCCGTTCGATCGGCAGGCCGCGGCTGAAAAGTCGCAGCGTTTTGGTCCAGGTCCGCCGGGCGCGCGACGGGCGGAACAGGTCGTAGAGATATCGATACCAATACTTGTTGCGCGGGCGCTTGAGGATGACGTCGACCGTCACGCCGCCGAGCGTCACTTGCCCGGCCTGCACGTCGCCGCTGATGTCTCGTTTGAGGACGTCGAGTTCGTTGTTGCGCAGCTTCTTAAAAAGGATTGGCCACTCGCGCTGCCAGTCTTGGGCCGTCACCCGAACCTGCGACGCGACGGACCATTCGACTGGTTTGCCGGCGGCGAGGAACCAGCCTTTCCATTCTCCGACGACGACGTGTTCGACCGCGGCTGATTTAGAATCGTGGCGAAGTCGTCGGGCCGAATGCCGATCGCGCGGCGGTGCCTCATCGCCATTCGGCACCAGCGCTCGCCACGCCCGAACACGATCCGCCAGCGTCGCGGTATCGCCGGCGGCATGGGCGAACTGCATCAGATGCTCCGGCAGCAGACCGTCCTGAACAAGTCCGACGGCATCGGCGAGCATCACACCGTCGCCGGTCAGCAGAAACGACGACGGCTTCAAATCCGCATGCCCAAGTCCCGCCTTGGCGAACTGTCCGAGCCAATTGATCACGCCCTGCCGTGCTTTGACGTGATCGGTCGGCGCGATCGCGTCGAAGCGCGTGGCCGGTTCGATCGCGGCCGTCAATACGGCATCGCCCTTCCGTTCGCCGAATTGGAGTCCGCTCAATAACGCGACCGGCCGCACGGCGGGCAGCTTCAGCGTCTGCAGCGTCTTGAGTGCGGCAAATTCTTTCGCTGCGGCGCCACGCGTCAGGCGATTGTTCGTCGGCAGGTAAAAGTGCAGGAAGTACGCCCGGCCGGCGTGTTGAAAGCGCCAGGTTTCACGGCTACCGCCCCGCCGCACGGGTTCGGCAACGCTTGTGAGATTGCGCAGGGTTTGATCAAGATCCTGCAATGACAATCGGCGGTCTCCATCGCTCACAGCGAACGGCGTTCTGGTCCCCTCGCCCGGTATTCCGGGAGAGAGTTAGGGTGAGGGTTTTCTCAGTCACTACCAGCGATCCCCATGAATGCAAAAGCCCTCTCCCCGCCCTCTCCCGGAGAACCGGGCGAGGGAGTAGCCTCGGCGCGGCCTTTACCCGTGCGAGAGCAGGTCGTCATGAACGGCCCGGATGAGCGGATCGATCGTGCGTGGCGTGAAATCGAACTTCAGGCCGGCCGCGCTGAAGAGGTCGGGCAGCGGCTTGGTGCCACCCAGCTTCAGGGCCGCGCGATAATTCGCCAGCGCCTGCCGCGGGTCCTGCTTGGCCTTGAGCCACATCTGCATCGCGCCGAGCTGCGCGATGCCGTATTCCACGTAATAGAACGGCACGTGGAACAGGTGAAGCTGCCGCTGCCAACTGCTCTCGCGGCCGGCTTCGTAGCCTTCCCAACTAGTGCTGCCGCCGAACCGGTCGAGCAGGCCGAGCCACGTGGCCTTGCGCTCGTCGCGCGTGTGGCCGGGATGGGTGTACAGCCAGTGCTGGAACTGATCGATGATCGCCATCCAGGGGAAGAAGCGAATGACGCCTTCCAGGTAACTTTGCTTGGCGCGCTGCGCGTCTTCTTCGCTCTTGTAGAACAGATCGAAATGTTCGCTCGAGAGCGCTTCCATGGCCATGGACGCCACTTCGCAGAACTCCATCGGAGCGGCCCGCAGGAACGTCAGCGGCTCGGCATTGGCGGCGGCGATGAAGTGGAAGGCGTGGCCGCCTTCGTGAATCAGCGTTTCCACGTCGCGTTGGCTGCCGGCGGCGTTCATGAAAATGAACGGCTGCTTCGATTCATCGAGCGAAATCTGATACCCGCCCGGCTGCTTGCCCTTGCGGCTGTCCAGATCCAGGTTGCCGTGCGTGCGCAGCGTCTCAAACTCCGCGGCCAGCGCCGGCGAGAGGCGTTCGAAGAGCTGCTTGGTCGTGTTGACGAAGCCTTCAATGTCTTTCGGATCGAACGGGTGCAGCGGCTTGCGATTCTTCGGATCCACGGCCAAGTCCCACGGCCGAAGCACATCGATGCCGAGGTCGGCCTTGCGCTTTTGATCCAGCTCACGCACTAGCGGCACGATCGATTTTTCGATCGCGTCGGCGAACTTCGTACAGTCTTCCGGCGTGTAATCAAAGCGCTTCAGCACCTTCCAGGTGTACGCGCGGTAATCCGGGAATCCTGCGTTTTCCGCGATCTGCTTGCGCAGCGGCAGCAGTTGATCGAACAGGTCGTCGATTTTCTCCCGATCTTCCATCCGCCGCTTCAGGCCAGTCTCAAACGCCTCTTTGCGCGTGTCCCGATCCGGCTCTTCCTGAAATCGGCCGAGCTGGGAGAGCGTGATGTGGCTGCCGCGGAAGTCGACCATCATCGCGCCGCTGATCTCGTCATACTCGGTGACCAGCTTGGTGATCTGCGTTTCAATCGGAATGTTCGCGGGGCGGAACACGTCCACGTCGGCCTGCCACTTTTTCGTTAGCATGGCGTAACGCGGGTCGGTCAGCTTTTCATGGTGCGGCGATTCCAGGAATCGCTTTTGCAGTTCGAAGAACACCGGCTTGAGCTTTGGTTCGATTTCTTCAACGAAGTGGAAGTAGCGTTTCTTGATCTCCGCGTCGTCCGTGTGGCAGCTTTTATCGATGTACCGACGACAGCTGTATTCATCGACCACGCCGCTGAGCTCAGACATATCCAACAGCCAATTCACCAGTTCATCCGGCGAATTGATGGCGCGGTCCTGCAACTGCTGGGCGAGGGGCTCGATCTGTGACCACTCGGCCGGATCAAAATCGGCGGGAACGAAGCGGCGGGCGGGTTTGGGGGACGCTAACATTGATCCATTACTCCACGGAACACTAATCCACTGAATAAGCGAATGACGAACTCGAACAATACGCAGATTCCGCCGGCAGTCCACTTCGAAAACGTCCGCCTGTCCCGGGGGACGCGCGAGATTATCCGCGGCATTACCTGGACTGTAGGCGCCGGCGAGTTTGCGGCCATTCTCGGGCCCAATGGATCGGGCAAATCCACCCTCGCCCGGATGATGCTCGGCTACCTCTGGGCGACCAAGGGCCAGGTGACGGTCGCCGGGCGGGCCTTCGGCGAGACAAACCTGCATGATCTGCGGGAAATCGTCGCTTTGGTGCAGCCGAATGGGCAATTTGACTTGGAACCGACGCTCAGCGTCCGCGAGGCGGTCCGCACGGGCGTGGGCGGCACACTGGGGGCCTATCGCCCCGCCACGCCACAGCAGGAGGCGCGGGTGGACGAGCTCATCGAGCGCGTTGGCATGACCCGGTCGGCCGGAAATCAATACGGAAACAGTAGCACCGGGGAGCGCGTTCGGGCCCTTGTGGCGCGGTCGCTGGTCAATCGGCCGAAGGTTCTCATTCTCGACGAACCCACCAGCGGCCTGGACATCCGCGGGCGCGAAGAACTGCTCAGCGTGCTGGAAGACCTGTCGACCGAGGCCGATCGCCCGGCGCTGGTGATGATCACCCACCATGTCGAAGAATTGCCGCGGGCTACCACCAACGTCCTTCTCTTAGATGACGGCCAAGCCGCCGGGCAGGGCCAACCCGGCGAGGTACTGGAAAGTGCCCTCCTGAGCCGCGTTTATGGGTGCCCAGTGGAACTTCGGGAGACCGACGGGCGCTATTTTCTGCACGCCGTGACGCGTGGGTGGCGGGTTTGAAGGAAATCGTGTCGCACGGTTGGTGATTCGCTGGTCGGTGCGTACCATCTTTCAACTCGCCATGACGCAATCGGATTCCATTTCTTCGCCAGCCCCAACGTCGTCAGCGGCCCCGTCTGCGGTGCCCGTCAAACCCGTGCGGCCGGTCCCACCGACGAGTGGCTGGTTTGATAAGGTCGAGGCCTTCATCAGCCGGCTGAGCACGCGGGATAACTTCTGGCACAGCATCTGCAGCTTCATCTGGCTGCCGCTCGCGTTCTTCAGCGGCATCCGCACGAAGCAGATCGGCGACGACCGCTTCCAGGCCATCCTGCCGTTCCGAAAGTTCAATAAAAATTGGTACAACGCCATGGCCGGCGGCGCCCTCCTCGGCAATGCCGAAATCGCCGGCGGCATGTACGTCTTCGGCATCGTCGGGTCCGACTACACCGTCGTCTGCAAGAATCTCAACTACACCTTTCTCCGCCCCTGCCTTGGCCCCGCCGTGTACCACATGCAGCCGCGCACCCACCTGCGCGAACTGGTCGCCACCGGGAAGGAATTCAACTTCACGCTCGACATGGAAATCATGCAGCAGCCCATCGGCAAACAAGGCCGCGAACGCCGCGTCGGCAAGTGTGAAGTGACGTTCCACATCACGCCGAAGATTCAGCACAAGATCAAAGCGCTCCGCAAGAAATCAGCCGATTAACGGTCGTTGTCGCCAGTTGCTGTAAGTCACAAAAAACGTGCCAATCTTGCTCCGAATAATTACAAACGCGCAGCGCCGGTAAAGTATTGGCCGGCCTTACGGTTAGCTCAAAAAACAACGCGCTCCGACTGTACGGCCCTTGCCTAAAGCGCCAAGTGACTTACGCGCCGTCACCGAATTTCCGATCGGCGCGTCGCCGCGCGTTGAATTCTGTAGCAACGATGGCGGGACATTTTCCACGCCTCAACAATACCAATCCGGCCGGCCGTGTCAGCCAAATTCCGACCACGGCGACGGTTTTTTTTGCTGCTCTTGGCCGGCGAACAAATAACGCCAAACGCGCTCGCGGGCGCGCAGGTTTTACGGGTTCGGATTGCCTACGGCGCGCCGCGTGGTCGGCTGACGGAGGCCCGTCCGCGGCTGGGGCGTTGCCGGCGTAGGGGCCGGTGGCACGGTCGCCGGTCCCGCGGTCGCCATAAGATCGGGCCGCGCGGTCGCGATGGCAGCCAGGCGCTCGCTCGCCGTCTTGATCGGCACGTGCGGGCCGGTTTGGGCAAGCGCCTGGCGATAGCTGCCTACGGCCGTTTCCAAGTCGCCGGCGGCTTCGGCGTTCATGCCCTGGATCAACGCCGCTAAGCCGTCCAGGTCATCCCGGAGATTGGCCGGCAGTGGCGAGTTGCGCGTCGGCGTGGGTCGGGGGTTGCGAAATCCGGTGTTCACTGGCGGCAATAAGGGTCGGGGCGGCGGCACTTCGTCCACGCCGTACACGATCAAAGCGTACGTGCGGAGGGTCATCAGCGTTCGCGGATAGTCCTTAGCGGCTGCCGCTTCGTTGGCGTGGCGGAGCAGGACCTGATCCACACGCTCGTCGGGCTTGACCTTGATCATCAGCGGCTTGGTTTCGTCGCATTGAACGAGGGCATTCAGCAGCACGCCTTGGCGAAGGCGATCCAGCTTCGCGTCCCACGGCAGCGGCATGGAATCCTCGTTGCCCGGCCGCTTTCGGGAAAGCATCTGCTTGTTCTGGTCCCAGATCTGTCCCCAGTTGCGGGTCTCCAGCGCGATATTCAACGAGTACAACGCGCGGACGCGCTCGCCCATTTTCCGGAAGCGGAACACTACCTTGCGGTCTTCCGTCGTTTGTGACCCTTCGAAAGACATGCCAATGATGCGGTCGGCATTGTCTGAGGTCTTCACGAATTCTGGAAGCGTGTTGGCGGCGTCATACGCGTCGGACAGTTTCTGG
>JAQGHK010000582.1 GCA_028288875.1 Phycisphaerales bacterium
TCACCGTGCCCGACGCCGCCGGCAATTTCGAACGCCGCGAGAATCCCGCGTACTGGGAAGCACTCCTCGGCCTGGTTCGCTGCAACGTGGCGCTCGGCGAAAATATCGAAGGCATGAAAGGCCTGCTGGCCGAGCAATCTTTACTCTACGGCGACGATCTTGGCGGCAAGCGCTGGCATGGCGATTTCGTCAAAATGATAGCGGAGCTGAAGGTTGCCGCGCCGGTATCACCGTGATCACGTTGCGAAAGCTGCCTTGCTCATGACCAGCCTTCCGACCGCCCCGCTCGATGACGCCGTGCCGGCCGCGCCCGGCAGTGCCGCGGTCGTGCCGCAGGCGGCGCTCGGCCATATCGCGGCCAGCGGGTTTGCCTGGAACGTGGTCGTTACGATTACCAACAAAGTGGTCGGCTTCGCGGCCGCCGTTGTCTTCGCACGGCTGCTCTTGAAGGATGATTTCGGGCAATACTACAAATCGCTGATCACGCTCTCGCTCGTCAGCGCCATTCGTGATTCGGTACTCAGCCCCGTGTTGCTCGGGCGACAGAAGCACCTGGATCGCTGGGAGAACGCGGGCTTTTGGTGCTCGGTCGCGCTCGGGGTCGTCGCAGCGGTGGTGATGGCTGGTGTCGGCCTACGGTTTTATTTCACGCCTGGCGGCCAGACCGTGGCCAAGCTTTTGTGGATCGCGGCTGCCGGCTCGCCGTTCATTGCCGCGGGCATGGTCTCGACGGCGAAGCTGCAGGCCCAGCTTCGGTTTCGGCTGGTCGCGCAGATGGGGGCAGTCACGACCCTTGTGGCGACGGTCGCCAGCCTCATCATGGCTGCACCGCCATTCCGCTGCGGCGCCTACAGTTTGATGGTGCCGGCGATCGCGGTCGCGGTCATTCGGTCGTGCGCGGTACTCGTTATTTCGCCGCCGGCAGTGCAGTGGAAGCTGGAATGGTCCAAATGGCTCTCGCTGGGTGCTGCCGGCGCGATGATCGCTTACTCCGCGTTCGGATGGCAGTTTGTAGGCACTGGCGACAATTTCGTCATCAGCCTGCGCTTCGGCGACACGGAGGTCGGCCTCTACGGCTACGTGTTCAATCAGTCGATCCAGATCATCACCGTCCTGGCGGCCAGTCTTGGTTCGGTATTGCTGCCGACGCTGGCACGACTCAATGAGGAGCCGGCCCGGCAAATCGACGCCTACTTACGCGTTTGCCGTGTCCTGGCGACCGTCGGCGTGCCATTCTGCGTAATGCAGGGCATCTTCGCTCGGCCGATGTTTCAACCGGTGTTTGGGCATCAGTGGGGCGGTGCTGAATCGATTATGGAGATTCTCAGCGTCGGCATGGCATTCGCCGTGGTGAACAGTTGCGCCGCGTATGTCTTACAAGCGCGGCAGCAATTACGCGTGCTGGCATTATGGACCACGGCGTGCATCGGCGTGTTCTTCGCCTTTGTGGTCATCGGCGTATGGATCGGCGGCGTGCTGGGCGTGGCCAGCGCGGTAAGCGCGTTTCATATCATCATGGGCTCATTCGGAATGTGGATCGTGATGCGACCGTATGGCACGGTGCGTGATCTCATCGGCGTATTCAGCGCGCCGATCCTCGCAAGTATCGCCGCGGCGCTTCCGGTGCTGACCTTGCCGCTACTGTCGACGACGATTTATCACGGCCAGTCGTCCCTGCTCGTCACGGTGCCCGTTATCTGCGTTTACGCAATTGTCTTTGTCGTGGTCTATACCGCAGTGCTAGGTCGCTTGTCCCCGGAGATGTACAAAGAACTGGTCGGCCGCCTCGGCTTCGTCGGCCGGCGGTTGGGGCTGGTCTGAATACTCATGACGCAGACGCCCACTCTACTCCTCAGCGCGACCATCGAACCGCGCGGGATGACGCAGCTTACGCTGAGCGATCCGAACGCCCGGCGTAAGCAATATCTAAGCGCCGTCGACTACTGGCTTTCGCTTCCGGTGCAGGCATCCGTGGTTTTTGTGGAAAACAGCGGCGCTGATCTGGCCGACTTTCGACAACGTTCGGCATTAAGTGCCGGGCGTCTTGAGGTCATCGGCTTGCCACACGAGCCATTTCCGACGGGCCTGGGCAAAGGGTATGGCGAGTTTCGAATGATCGACATGGCCGTCGAACAGTCGACCCTACTGAAACAGGCCGATCATTTTGGAAAAATCACCGGCCGCCTGACCATCGGAAACCTTCCGGCGATGTGGCGGCATTTGCCTCGGGAATATGACCTGATCGCCGATGCGCATCTGAAGCCGACCCAGCCGAACGGCGGACTCATTGATTCTCGCCTCGTCTTTTTCTCAACGGCGTTTTACCGGTCCCATGCGATCGGCCTATACAAGACAATGAATGATGGCGCCGGCTATTTCGCCGAGCACGCATTCTTCCGCTTAATGCAGACTGCACCGGCGACGGCCAAAATCTTGACGCGACTACCGATCGAGCCGCACTGGCAAGGGTCCAGTGGAAGCACGGGCGCGTCGTACGATGACGCCTTGTCGCGCGTGAAGCGCCCTCTCAAGGGCATCCGTCGGCTGCGAGATCGTTGGCTCAATCGCCCGAGCCTCCAAACAGTGCGGGCGGCAACGCAAGCAGCGCCGGCTTCCGCTTAGTTCAAGCTTGGCTCTCGCTGATCGATTGCCAGGTCTGCAAGTCCGGCGACTGCGGCACACCCAGCGTATCACGCAGCGCGGCGGTCCAGTGGGCCTTGAAGTTATCGAGGGAGTTGTACGACACATATCGCTGCGTGAGTGCCGACGAGACATAGCCGCCGGCTTTATCCAAAGTCTGGGCCAACACCTTAGGGAGGCCGGCGGCATCCAGCACATCAGTGGTCCAACCCAGTTGGAAGCGTGGCACGATCAGGCCGAGCCAGCCGTAGTTGCCGGCGAGCACCGGGCGATGACCTGCGGCGGCGCAGATGGCGATGCTCGCCGAGCCGATGTGCCTGGGGTAGAAGGTCGCCATCATGTCGCTCGCGCCGATGGCGGTCGACATCTGCTCGGTCGGGATCATTCGATTGATGCACTGGATGCGGCCGGACTTCACGAGCCCGGCGTACGGCTCTTCGGCGAGAAGGTCTCGAATCTCCACGTCCTGTCGCCCGGCCAGCAGGAGGCGATCCGTCGGGTTCAGCGGTGCGGCGGCGAAGGCGCGGATGAGCAGGTCGCAGCCTTTGCGCAAATCGATCAGTCCGACCACGCCGATATACCGCCCGTCTTCCGGGATGCCCAGCTCTCGGCGGGCGGCTATGCGATCAATGACGGGGGTATTTTCCACAGGATCAGGCATAAGCCTGATCCGGCGCATCAAGCGTGGGTCGTGGCGGGCGACATATTCGTACACCACAGGGTCGAGCAAATGAAAGACGTCCCATCGTGCGCGCTTGGCGGCTTCCCAGAGCAGACGGGCCTTTAAGGCCTGCTTTTTATTGGACTGGGGGTAGCAGAATGTACCCCGCAGGGAGAGGCCTTCGGTGACAACGTTTCTGGGGACCGTCGGCAGGCCCATGGATCGACGCAGGCCCAGCACTTGGCCGACGCCGTCGGTATAAGGTACGTACAGGCGGTCGGGTCGGTGGCGGGCGATGGCTCCACGCAGGCGAGCGGCGCTCTGAACGGCGTAGTCAAGCGTCCTGCTCGGCAGTGGCTCCATTGAGGTGTCCCAAAGGACCTGATCCCCCAAATCGGTCACGTGGGCTGCGTATTCCGACGTGCCCGGTGCATTGCTGCCAAGTGCGACGACGACTTCAACGGGAAGCCCCTTGAAAGCCAACGCCATGTGCTGGACATAATTGAGCCGATGGCCACCGTAATCCGGCTCAAAGATTAAAATACGCATGCGGAGGGCCTGGGCGTTCGGATGTTGGGTTATGAACCCGAATCGGCTGTTTGTCCAGCCGACCATGGTTAGCGGACGTGAGGACGCCCTCGTCTCAGCGGCCGTGTCGGCGGCTCAGGGCAAGACCCGCAGATTGGGTTATACTTCCATCCTACCTTCGGGCCGATAAACGGTTCAGGCGATCGCAGCGGCAGTACTTCTGAGGCCACAGACTGGATTTGATGTTATGCGTGAAGGCGAACTGATCACTTACTACCTCGACGTCCTGCTAACGATGCTGACGACGCCGATTGGCGTGGCAATGCTAGTGATGTTTATGGCGATGGTGGTCGCTGCGGCGACTATCCCAGGGACACGCTGGTATTTTCTGACGGCCGCTATTTATTT
>JAQGHK010000586.1 GCA_028288875.1 Phycisphaerales bacterium
CACGGCCACGCCATGGCCGGCCCCAATTGGGAGCTTTACGGCCACTGGGACCAAAGTTGGAACGATGACCCATCAAAGATCCGCACCGACGTGTATTACCTGCTGAAGGCCGAGGAGTAATGAGCCGGCCATAACAGTCGAACCCACGGCGCGAAAAAGCTGCGCAGAAATGAAACGAACATTCCGCGGGCCTTGAAGTGACCGACGCGATCGCGGCATAATAAGGCCGTCATTTCGCGTTCATCATTCATGGGGTGCTTGGATGAATCGTTCAAAAGCTATCTTTCAGTCCGCGTTGGTCGGCGTTCTGTGGCAGGCGGCCATCGCCTGGGGCGACCCCAAAGTGGTCGAGACCGTCGTCGGCCCGGCCACAACGGATGTCGTTTATGTCGTCAGTCCTGCTGGCGGCCATGTCGCGGCGGGGATGATGAAGGGCAGCCGATACGTCGTCGCTGTTGATGGCGTCGAAGGGCCGGTGTTTGATGCAGTGATGAACGTGACGTCGGCGGCCGCGGTGGTGTCGCCGGCCGATCCGGCGGCGGGGCTGCCGGGCTACACGCCTAAGCCGGTGAGTCAGACGCCCGTCGTGTTCAGCGAAGACGGCAAGCGCTACGCCTACCTCGCCCGAAGCGGGCAGGAATATGTTGTGATCGTCGATGGGAAAGAGCAGCGGCGCTTCTCGGCCGCCCCGGGCTTGCAGGTGCGCATGCAGTTCGTCGGCCCGGCAGGGCAGAAGCATGTGATGACTGTCGCCGGTGTTTCCGGTTTGTTTGATGTGTTCGTCGATGGCCAACCGCTGCCGCCGCATGATCCGAACGTCGTTCCGGTTTACAGCAAAGATGGCTCGCGCTTCGCGTACGTTGCCACGCCCAATGCACAGGAGCGCGCGAAGACGGTGCTTGTGGTCGATGGCAAGACAACGGATTACGCCGCCGACGCGCCGCGCTTTACGGCCGACGGCAAACACCTGCTGGCGATGGGTCACGCCGGTGATTCGCAGACGCTACTCGTGGACGGCCAGCCTGTTGTAAAAGCGATGTCCATTCCCACCGTCTTTGTCGCGCCCGCCGGCGATAAGTTCGTGACCGTCATCAGCAAACCCGCGCCCGGCGCGGCGCGATACGTCTGCGTGATCGATGGCAAAGAGGTCGCCGCCACGGAAGGCACCGAGCCGCCGTTCGTCGCCTTCAGCCCCGATGGCCGGCGCTGGGCCGCCCGCTGCAAAGCCACGCAAGGCGCGGCCGTCAGCTGGATCGTTACCGACGAGGGCAAGAAGGGGACGGAATACGTCGGCATCGACGACAATTCCGTTACCTTCTCCGCCGATGGGTCGCGGTTGGCGTATGTCG
Source organism: Phycisphaerales bacterium (assembly GCA_028288875.1). Classification (GTDB taxonomy): domain Bacteria; phylum Planctomycetota; class Phycisphaerae; order Tepidisphaerales; family Tepidisphaeraceae; genus RYN-431. The sequence continues at coordinate 1,350 of JAQGHK010000586.1, forward strand.
CCAGTAACAACAGCAAATTTTTTGCGATCATCGATGGCAAAGAATCCGACGGCTTCAATGCCGGCCTGAAGGTGGGCTTCAGCCCTGACGGCAAGCAGGCCTACTACGGCGGCCAGCAGCAGACCACGCCCATCACCCGCGTGCTCTACATCGAAGACAAGCCGTACCGCGGTGATCACAACTTTAACAACGAATCGATCGCCTTCAATGCCAACGGCACCCGCTGGGGCGCGCTCGGCAGCGGCCTGAAGTCCGGCGGACCGACAGGACTACAGGCGGTCGAAAACTTCCTGCTTGATGGCAAACTCGTCGAAGGCTTCACCGTGGCGAACTTCACCTTCACGCCTGATGGCAGCCACGTCGCCTTCCTCGGCCAGCGCCGCGCCGACGGCGCGAACGGTCTGTTCCTGGATGACGGCAAGCCGCTGAAGCTCGACATGGGCACGCGTGGCCGCCCGGTGAAGTTCTCGCCCGATGGCAAGCATCTGTTCTGGACCACCCTGCAGACCGATAGAACAACCAATCGGCCAATTCATGTCGTCTATGCTGACGGCAAAGCTGTCGCGCACTTCGACAATGTCGCGCTCGGCAACTTTGAGACGGATCCGGGCGCATGGCAGGTGGCCGCCGATGGCACACTGTCGGCCGTCGGCGTGGTGGGCGATAAAGTGATGTGCTATCGCGTCACGACCAGTGACACCGATGTCAGCGCCGCGGCCGCCGACTTTGTCGCCAGCGAAGCCAAAACCAAGGCCGATGCTGCTGCCGCCCAGCAAGCCGCTGCCGACACGGCGGCAAAGAAGAAGGCGGATGCAGAGGCCGCCGCGAAAAAGCAGCAGGAAGATGCCGCCGTCGCGCGGCAACAGGCGATCGACAACAAAAAGGCCGCCGCCGCCGAGAAATTAAAGCTGCGCCAGGATGCTGCCGCTGCCAAGAAGAAAGCCGCCGAAGACGCCGCAGCGGCCCGCAAGGCGAAATAGCTTGCGCCGATCGACGGCGTGTTAGCCGAGTCGATCGGTCGCGACGTGATACTGCGGGTCTTCCAGCACGTTCACTTCTACGACATCGCCGGCGCGGTCGAGCAGGTCGCGGCATTCGGGGCTCAGGTGCGTCAGGTGCAATCGCTTGCCGGCGCCGCGGTATTTATCGGCCAGCCAGTTGATCGCCTCCAGGCCGCTCTGGTCGTAGACGCGGGTGAAGTAGAAATCGATGACGACGTCGTCCGGGTCGGCCTTGGGGTCGAATAGTTCTTTGAACGAACTCGCGGACGCGAAGAAGAGTGGGCCGTGGAGCTGGTAGCGTTTGGTGCCGTTGGTTTCGACTTTGATTTCCGCGCCGATGTGCGTGGCGTGCTGCCAGGCGAAGACGAGGGCACTGACAATCACACCCCAGAACACCGCGCCGGCCAGGTCGCTGTGATAGACGGTGTAGGCCGTCACGATCAGCATCACCAGCGTGTCGGCCGCGGGCACGCGCCGCCAGAGGTAGACGCTGGCCCACTCGAAGGTGCCGATGACGACCATGAACATCACGCCTACGAGCGCGGCCATCGGCACCTGCTCGATGAATCGGCTGAACACCAGCACGAACAGCAGGATCGCCGTCGCCGTCGTCACGCCGCTGAGTCGGCCGCGGCCGCCGCTGTTCACGTTGATTAGGGTCTGCCCGATCATCGCGCACCCGCCCATCCCGCCGAACAAGCCGCAGACGATGTTGGCCATGCCTTGTCCGAGCGATTCGCGATTCCCGCCGCCGCGAGTTGCGGTGATTTCGTCGACCAGCGTCATGGTCATCAGCGATTCAACGAGGCCAACGCCCGCCAGCGTGGCCGCGAACGGCAGGATGATCCAGAGCGTTGCAAAACTGATCGGCGGCAGGGCGTGCTCGGTAAAAAACAGCTTCGGCAAACCGGCGGCGAGGCCGGTGTAGTGGGCGTCGACGTCGTCGATCACTTGGTTCGTAAGTTCTTCGCGTGTCGGCTGCCTAGTTTGGACCTCCTCGCGGTGTCCAACTTCTTGATGAATGATGTTGAAGTTGGAAAATGGATTGGGCGATTGTTCATGCATCGCTTTGGCGATCGTGTTCGTTCGCAGCATGTCGCCGATGGTCATCACCGCGTGCGGCTGATTCTCGCCGGCCCAGGAGTGCGGGGCGAGGCGATTGATCGAGAGCGACAGCGCGGTGGCGAGGACGATTGCGACCAAGCCGGCCGGCACGGCGCGGGTGAACTTCGGTAGCAGCCAGATCACCGCCATTGTTAGCCCAACAAGGCCGATCATGATGAATAGCGACGGCCCGCGCAGGAACGTCAGTTGGCCGATCGAATTGACGGTTTTGAAGCTGCCGAACTGCGCCAGGCAGATGATGATCGCCAGGCCGTTCACGAAGCCCAGCATCACGCTGTGTGGCACCATGCGGATGAACTTGCCGAGGCGGAACAGTCCGACAGCCGCCTGGATCAGGCCGCAGAGAATGATCGTCGGGAACAGGTAATTGAGCCCGTGCAGCGAGATCAGCCCGACACTGACCACTGCCATGCTGCCGGCCGCTCCGCTGATCATCGCGGGCCGGCCGCCGAACATCGCCGTGATCAGGCCGACGAAGAAGGTGGAATAGAGCGCGACGACCGGCGACACGCCCGCCACAAAGCCGAACGCCACCGCCTCCGGCACCATCGCCAGCGACGTAGTCAGGCCGGCGAGAATGTCATCTTTGGCGTTGCGCGTGTGGCGATGGAAGAAATCGAGCATGGAACAACCTGAGGCAGGCCACATGACGCGGCGACGCGGGAATCAGCAGAAAAACGAGCGCGGCCGCGTAAAAATCAACCCGGTAACCGGGCGACGGACGATTGCAGGAGCGGGCAGGTCATTCAGGAAGCAAGCTATCGAGGGGTTAGGCGCGATGCAATGTCAAAGTGGAGAGCAGGGCAAGACGCCGCGAGTGACGATATGGATCCCGTGAGAGCTGCCGCTGGTTTGGAATACGACGACACCGCGACGAGCGTCGCGGTGCATGAACGTGAACGGCAGTGATGGGTTATCGAGGGCGTCAGCTACCGCACCCGCCGCATCCGCCGCCGCCACAACCGCTGCCACCGCCGCAACTGCTTCCGCCTGAACTGCAACTGCTCGTGCTGCAACTGCTTCCAGTGCTGCCGCCGAGCGTGTTGCCTGACCCGTAGTTGGTCTGCGTGTTCATCATGCTCGTGCGCAACACGTCATAATTCGCGTGGTCGACGAAAGCGGCCATGCCCAACAGGGCGACTTGGCCGTCGTCCGGTGATTGGCGATATGCCGGCTTGGCGACCCTGGCCCGCAATCGACGCAGCACTGCGTTGCCCGCGCTGGTGCGGGACGGGCCGCGTAACAGCAAGACGAAAGCGACCACCGTTGCCAGGCACAGCATGACCAGGAAGCTCACCGGCCGATTGCGGGACACGCCGACGAAGATCTTGGCGATGCCGCCGAGCAGCACCAGGCCCATCAGCACGATCGCCGTCGCACGCGACATCCACACCGATTCATCACGAACCACCAACTGCTGGGTCTGAAGCGTCTGGCGAATGAGTTGCAAATCACTGGCCAGCAGGCGGTCGACGCGCGACACGCGAAACGTATCCGGCGCGACGGCCAGCAGCCGGCGGTAGATCGGCGCGCCTTGGATCGCAGCCGTCGCCGCGGCGGGATCGATCACCGTGGCCCAGCCGTCGCGCAGCTTGATCGCATTCCGATCCAGCAAACCATTGACGGCCAATAGCGCCACCCGCCGCGGCCCGCCGGCCAGGTAAGCCACTTCTTCCGCGCTCAGCGGCGTGCGCGGGTCGACGGCCACCCGGGTCAGCAGCCAGCGCATCACCAGGCAGGCCAGTACGGCCAGTGCAAACAGGGACAAGTACAACTGAAGAAATGCCGGTCCCGATAGATTGAAGGGGTCAACCATGCGTCCTCCCGTAAAGAAGTATCCACATCCAGACCAATGCGATGAGCAACGCCAGCAAGGCCACACCGGTGGCCACAATAGCCGCGCCCCAGGCGCGGCGAGGCAGGACTACGCTGCGCTCGGCGTCGACTCGAATGAATTGCCCGCTTGAGGGTTTGGCCGGCCAGAACTCGGCCGGCGGGGCGATGCCAAAAATCCTTTGATAGCTGTCCAGCGTGGTCGCGTACCAGTCGTTCAGCTTGTCGCGGTCGGCGGCGGCCCCGGTGGCGGGCTCGTGGTGAAGGTCGAAGCCCAGCAGATCCGGGCAGAGCAAGTCCCAATAATGGCGAGTGTAGAGCAGATGCAGGTGCCAAACTTCATCGACGGCCGGTGAAGGGCTGACAGGGTGACCGGCGGTGGCGGCCAGCAGAAGGAACTTGCGGTATTCGTCGAAGGCGGCTTGGGCGAAAAGGCGGGGCCAGCCGGTTTGGCGGATGAGCTTGTCTTCGAACGTCACCAGGGCGTTCGCGTCGCCGGGGGTCATCGCCCGCAGCTTGTCCCACCGCTGACCTTGAAGGTCATCCATGGCCCGGCAGCTTAACCGGCGTGGCGGGCGGAGCGGCTTATAGAGTTTTGCGGCGTTTTCACTGGCGGTGGGCGGGCGCTAACAACCGGTTAAGACCGGCGGCGGCCGCATTTTATTATCGGCCGCTGGTATCGACGGCTGCCATGGCCATCGGAGCTGCGGCGGTGAACGGCCGGGTCGTCGCCCATGGCGTCGGCCGCAGAGCGGAGGACCGGAACGCCGGACGCGGTGCGATCGTCCGGTCGCTCGGCGGGCTCTCGCGGGCGCCGACGAGGGCGCACACGTAAGTGCCAATCACGATCGCGGACATAGCGAAAGAGGAACGTTTTGGTATCACCAGCGGCATCTCCGCCGGAAGAGTCGAATTCAAACCGCGGCCGGGCAAAAGGCGGCGCGATTTTTTCGTGACAACTCTTCCGTCGTCCGCGTACCGGCTACGGAACGAACAGCCAGAACGCCAGGCCGATGCCCAATAACGACACGGCGAATGCGATGATCCCGGTCTTCCGCCGCTTGGGCAGGCTCTGCCAGAGGACCAGGCCGCTGAGGCAGACGAACAGCAGGAAGATCGCCGTCGCATCCACCAGCAGTTGCCACACCCGGCCGGCGTCTTTGGCGGTGTGCAGGCGGGTCATCAGGCCCGGCAGGCCTTGGGTCTGGACGGTCAGCCGGGTTTCGCCGGTAGGGAGGGTGATGTCGGCGTCGGACTTGGATCGCGGCGACTTGAACGCCACGTGAAAGGGCTCGCCCTCGTCCGGCCAATCAAACTGCTGGACCGCCCCGGTCACGCCATGGGCGCGCAGGTATTCGACGAGCACCAGCTTGTCCTTGCCGGCCAGCACGTCTGCCGGAATGGTCAGCGTGGATTCACTGTCGTGCGTGCTATCTAGGCCGAACCAGTCGGAGTGGTTCAGCATGAAGCCGGTCACGGCGAAGAACGTGAACGTGATCAGTGCGAAGATCGACGCGTACGTATGCAGAGCGCGCGAATAGCGCAGCAGCGCCTTGTACGCCGGGCCGTGCTTGTGGGGCAGGTGCTTAGGGGCTGCCATCGGGTTACTTCGCCCCCGGGCCGTAGCGGAGGGCGACTTCATCGAACGCCGATGACTTATTGATCTTCCCCGTCACCGGCTTCTGGCCGACCTCGATGGCAGCGAACTTCACCGAGTACGGCCCGTGCTCGGCGCCGACTTCCACCCAGACGTTATATTTGCCTAAGGGCACACCACTGCCTTTGTCATTCGTACCGTCCCAGGCCAGCGGATAAT
>JAQGHK010000588.1 GCA_028288875.1 Phycisphaerales bacterium
GGCTTGATTCCCAGCTCGGCGTGTGAGCCTGCTGTCCGCGGATAAAGGCGGCCCCCATGCCATGACGAGGATCGCACCGGCTGAATTCTCGTAGGAACCAGGTGGCCGACCAGGGAAACAGATCGAACGCGTCGCTGACGCTATCCCAAAACGCGATAACCACACCTGCCGCGTCACCATAGGGGGTGGCTAGACGTTGCATGATGGCTGTGTCGTCGAGGTCGGGATTCTGCAGGAACAGGCCCGTTAATTCCAGATTCGGATCGTAACGGTCTGGCAGCAGGCCGTAATACTCCTTCACTCCCGAGATCGGCAAGGCCGAGATGGCACGCAAAGCACGGAGCAACAGTTGTGGGCAGGGAATGTGGAGGTACGCTCCCAATTCCTCGGTCGCGCTACTAAAAACGTGCTCGACGATGAGCGGCAGGCACGCCTTTTGCGCCAGACGGGAAACCACCTTAAGCCAACGGTCGACGGGTTGGGCGGCCATCACCTCGGCAACGTTCGAGTGCAGCGCAAGTCCCGTGACCTGCGTGTCGAGCAGCGGCACCGCGCGAAAAACCTGGCCGGCGGAAAGTTCCCACGGTTCCCACCAGACGCGGCCGCCGGGTCGAAGCTGATTCCAAGTCTTACCAATCCGATTGACAAAGCCAGTCACTGTTTCGTGCAGCGGAATGCCTGCACACCGCGGGCATAGTCCGAACTCGCTGCACAGCCAAGCGTCTTGATCGTAGGTGTACAGCCATAGATCATCCACGCCGGGAAATTGCTCGGCAAAGAGGTGCAGGAGTTTGATATATCGCTCCGGCGTGCGGCCGTCGAGGAGGCAGTTAGGCGGATTGTCGCCATAGGCCTGATGCGCGTTGTAAGGCGCGCCGAAATGGAAGATGGAACGCATTCCCGTCGCCTGGCAGAGAGCAATGCGCTGGCGCAACGCCTCACGTCGGGCCGCGAAGCGCTTGGCAGACGGATCGCTTCGCAGTGGTACCGGTTGCTCAAATTCGGCGCAATCGCCGGGGGGAATCTCAACCACATCTTCCAGGTTCAACGCCTCGTCCGCCGGACGATAGCCCCAAGCCAGATTGAGTTGAAGCGAGTTGAAGCCGTGGGCTTGGAGGCGTTCGATGTGTTCGGTGGCCCAAGGAACGTCAGGGCACGAAGGGCACCCCAAGAGAGCGACGCGGTAGGGCGCGGTGGAGGAAAAAGTGTTCATAGCTAAGGAAGTTGAAATCGAGATGAAGACAACAGCTAAACTGGTATAGATTTTAGACCATTTAGAAGTTTTATGTTCACTATCGCATCTTAGGGCTTGAGTTTTTCCTCAGCCCAATGGTACAGTCCACCATACCAATGTCTGTCTCGGTGCGTCAATTCCTTCCTCGACATGCTCAAGTCATCATTGACCTTGAAGAGATGATCTCGTGCATGAAGATCGGCGACCGCTTGCTGCCGGAGCGCGATTTGTCGGCTCACTTCAAGGTGAGCCGAGAGACGGTTCGAAAAGCGGTTACCAGTCTGTGCCGCTTGGGAATTCTGGAGGCCCGGCAAGGCGCCGGCACGTTCATCCTTCGCCCGTTGGACAAGAGGCCCGCCCCGCGCGTGGCAGCGAAGCTTGTCGGCATTTCAATCCCGTCCGTCATTCGGCCGGAGAGTGCGCAGATGGTGGCAGGCGCGGAGCTGCGGGCGCGAGAAGAGAACTATCGCGTCGTGCTCTCGCACGATCATGACGAACCAGATCGCCAAGTCGGTTTGATTCGCGAGATGCTCGATATGGATTTAGACGGGATGCTGATTTATCCCGATCGCGATAACGTTTTGCGACCGGAATATCTCGCCGTGCTGCAGTCGGCTGTCGATCGCAAAATACCAATGGTGTTGCTCGATCGATACGTGCCAGGCCTACGTGCACCGGCCGTGCTGACGGACAACGTTCGCGGCATGTATCTAGCTACCGAACACTTGATTTTATCCGGCCGGCGTCGGTTCGCGATGCTTTCCTTCGGCGACGCCGGCGGCACATCGGAACGGGATCGTGTCGCCGGCTTCCGCAATGCCATGCGCGATTTTGGACTTTCGCCCGAGCCCATCCTGCATGCGGAACTGGGTTTCGGCGTGGACAACGAGATTTCGGCACGGGCCGCCCTCAACCAGTGGCTCGCGAACGAAAAAGGTGAATTGCCTTTCGATGCGATCGTCAGCTTCCACGACAACATGGCCTACGGCGCGTTTCTCGCGCTGAAAGACGCGGGCTTATCCGTGCCAAACGATGTCGCATTAGTCGGTTATGACAATTTCGATCGCGAAGTGTATCGCGTCCTGGGGCTGAAGCTGACGAGCATTGAGCAGCCGATGAATGAAATTGGACACCGGGCGATGGATGCGTTGCTGGCAGAAATTGCAAATGGAAATGCGTCCTCCGACCCGAAACACATCCTGCTCTCGCCGAAATTAATTGTGCGATCGAGTTGCGGCGCGAACTATTGATAAGGCGAACAGCGTAACCAACGGGGGCAGCGGAGTAAGGCATAGTAGAACGTTTGTAAAGATAGCAGTCATTTCGTGAATCGGCGGTAGTGAACGAAAACGATAGGCCATGTCGGCCTGTCTTCAGGACACTCGTTCCTGCAAATAATCCGGCAGGACAGGCGAAATCCTGGCCTAACGTCTAGAGCGAACGCACATTTCGAGGCGATACAATGCGTTACCAGCGGCTATCCATCATTTTGCTTTGTTGTATTAGCTCGAGCCTGCTGCATGGAGCAGCACCCGACCACAGCGCGTCGGATACATTCCGCGTGCGATGGCAGGAGCAAAACAAAGCGATCGCTGTCGACGGTTTGTCAACGACCAGCCAGGACACGCGACTGGGCATGTGGTGGATCGATGACAAAGGCCTTGTCCGCGCAGCACTTGATTATGAGGCACCGTCAGGAAAGCCCACAGCGGTCATACGGCTGCCGACGACCGGGCGATGGGCGGCGTTTGCGGGCGGCAAGTTGCAGGTCTTTGAGTACAGTTCAACATCCGCGGCCGTCGAACTAAACGTTAATGGCCCGAGGCTGGCTTTCAATGGGGCTAAGCCGATGAGCCATGGCGTGGTTCGGCAAGCCGGGCTGCCCGACAGCCGCTGGTATGTCACTGACAACCACACGCTTGTCTGGAACGGCAAGCCGTGGATTCCGTACGGCGGCATGTTCGTCAGCCCCGTTCTGTTTTCTTACGACACGAATCAAACGCCGATCGCTGAGCGATGGAAGAAACACGCCGAGGCGCTCGACCAAATTCAGGCCGCAGGATTCGACGAGCTTTATCTCAATCTCACACATGGCCCGGTCGAAGTCCGCCAGCAGGTCGTTGACGACCTCAATCGCCGAGGTATTCGGTTTGGCTGGCAACTGCCGACCGCGTCAGCCAGCCCCTTGCAAGGCTTTTTGCTACGACGGCGCGTCAGCCAAGGACTGATCATTGGGACTTGCGACAAGGTCGGTGAGCTAAAAATGCGGCTGCCCCGCGAGCATCTGCTCAGCATGGTCTTGGTCTCGGTCGAAGGTACTTCCGTACGTCGACTTAATGACGCGATTAACCTAGCCGACCCGAACAAGCAGCCGGGGTTCATTCAGATCGACGAAGTCACAAAAGCCTCCGATAAGACGGTTGCGACTACGCTCACCGTCGATGGCCTGCCGACAGGGAACTACTACGTCATCCCGCAGGCCGAGATTAAATCGCATGCGTCCAATCTTTGGGGTCACGAAGCTGAAATCGTTCAGCGGCACGGCTGGATAAAATCAATCAAATGGGGCAAAGGCCTGCGATTTTTTATAGATCCGGTGATGAACGAGGAAGGCCTCTATAACGAGGCCGAGCCGGTTCGCGTATGGACGGACGCGTTCAACAACGCGTACGCGAAGTGGCTCGAACGGCGTTACACGTCGATCGCCGCGTTGAAAACCGCGTGGCGGTTGCCTGATGATTCGGTCGAATCCTTTGCCGACGCATCGCGGCTGATTCCGCTGCGTGATTCCGAAGCGCCTTGGGCCGCGCAGGCCATGCGATGGATCGATCCGGTATCCCTCCGGCAAACCACGACACTGCCCGGTGGCGTCGGCCAGGGTTGGTTCGATTACCTCGACGGCGTTCGTGACACTTACGCCGACAGCCGCGATATGGTCACGCGCGGCGTAAAGCAAATCGTTGAAGTGCCAGTCGTCTTCAAACGGGTGACGCCGTGGGTTACCCGTGAGGTCATCAATCAGACGCCTGGCGGGTTTGATGGCGTCGGCCTGGAACTGTATCCAATCAATGGCAGTCCGGCCGGGCAAGGCCTTGGTTCAGGACTTGCCGAAGCGGCACTTGCATCACAAACGACTTGGCTGATCGCAACCGAAATTGGCTATAGCCCCGCCACCAACAACAGAGGCGTCCGCGGTTTCCCCGACGAAAAGTACGTCTACAATCTCGTGAGCACGCTTTCCCAGTTTGGTGTCAAAGGCTTCATGTTCTTCGGGTGGCGGCTTGAACCCTACGACATCTGGAAGCCTATGCAGTTTCACGCGATGCCGGACCAGTTGAAGTGGCTGCGTAAAGCACGTGACTTGGTGGGCACGTCGGCCGTTGACGATGTGCCTGTTGCCCAGGTATTCCCCGAAGGCCAGTGCTGGTGGTTTAAATCCGGCGGCGAGTCGTTGAATCGATACAACGCCGTTTTGGACGACGGGCCTTCCGCGATCCGCCAGTCGATCGAGCTCTGCCCGGCCACGGCCGACGGATCCGCCCCCCCACTGTGGGCGATTAGCTCCACGCCGGTCATTCCGAACGCGGCCGTCCGCGTCGTCAATCTCGCCAACGCCGACTCGGCCGGCCGCTATGGCCCACAAGTGACGGCCTGGATTCGTCACGGCGAGAAGGTGATCTATCTCGGCACATTGCCGGCCGGTGCAAAAGTGGATGGCCTTGATCAACACTTCACGGCCGAGCACGTCAAGATTGGCAATGACGATGCGCAAGTGCTTCACATCGATGCAGGCGACCAGATGCTGGCGGAACAAAACGGGAAAGCTTGGGCAAAACGGACTGAAAATCTGATAATCGTCGCCCGCGTGACGGCAACAATTCCGGCCAAGGCGGACGGGGCACCGGCATTGCCGGAACCGCAATGGGTTCGTGATCTGTTGAACAGCAGCCTTAGCGAAAAGAAATAACGGAGCGTTCAGTTTCGGTAGACAACGGTGTCGGGCCAGCGTCTGGCTCATCGCGGAGGAGGTCCGCGCTCGCACCGCATTTCATTTCTCGTTTCAAGTCGGAGGATCGCTATGAAGAGAGTCTTCGGTGTCGCCTTACTTCTGCTCGGGCTCGCCACGCAAACGGCATCGGCCCAGGCCAAACGGATAGACAAGAATCTGTATGGCATGAATATCGAGCGCGACCAATTTTTCAGTACGCTGTTTAACGCGACTGCAGCAGCCAACATGAAAGCCTGGCTCGCCGATCTAAATGTCGGCAACGTTCGAGTCGGAATTCCCTTCGATGGGACGACCAATTCCTGGTGGCCTGTCTGCTGGCAGGAAGCAGCGGATTTTCATACCACAACTGGTATCAACGTGACCTTCTTCTTCGGTAGCGCCTGGTGGCCGACCGGCCAGACGCAAAGCGCACACGACCAGTGGCTTCTCGACTTCGGCGCCAAGGTCCAGCAGTTCGCTGGGAAAATTGCTTACTACGAACTCGGCAATGAAATCGACACATTAAAAGCGGGTGATCCGACGGTTAGTGTTGACCGTTACAAAGTCTGGCTGAGCGAGGTGTCTGCCGTCATTCGCGCTAAGGACCCGGCTGCGAAAATCATCATGATCTCGTGCAACATCGACAGCGCTTCCAAGCCGCTTTACCAGGAAATGCTGACCAAACAGTGCTGGCAGTACGTGGACTATTACTCCCTTCATTGCTATCCGCAAAACAATGCTGGTCAATGGAATCCCCAGTCCGCCACTTGGCCGCTACAGGATTTCCTGCTGACCCAAGCACAGACTTTCAACACAATGGTCGCGGCCATCCCTGGCACGCCGAAAAAATCGCTGCTCATCACCGAGGCGGGGTATCCCCTCCTTGGCCCGACGCGGCAGCCATTCGCCGATACGACGTACCAGAACCGGTGGAACACTACGCGGACCGCTCGCTTCTGGGCAAAAGATGTTGTCGACACCTACCCGATTGAGCGCGTTGATGTTTTCTGCGGGAAGGACTTCACCGTAGGCGTCGGTCCGCAGCAGTTCGGCCTGCTCCAAACCGACGACACCAAGCGGCCACAATACTTTGGGATGAAAAATACGTATTCGTTGCTGAACGGCACGATCTTTCTGAAGGAACGTCCCGTCAACAGCTTGGTCAAGTGCTACGAGTACCTGAAAGAAAACGGCCAGAAGGTAACGATGATCTGGAGCGGCCGAGTCACTGACGCCGGCGGTAACCTGATCAACTCGACCACGAGCGTGCCCCTCGGCAGCACAACGGGAAGCGTTTACGGCTCTACCGGAAGTCTGGTGTCATCGCCCTCAAACGTTGCATCCGTGGCGTTGACCTATTCTCAGGATCCGGCGTACCTGCTGTCGGGCAACGCCCAAGCATGGAAGGAAGGCGAATCACCTTCATCCGCGAATTTCACCGCCACGTCGACGACGAATGCCCAATGCTACAACGGCCGCCACCTGAGCATCTTCACGACGACGGCCGCCGATCGTCAGGCGTCGTACACCATCACCGTGCCGCGGCCGGGTACTTACACGGTGTTCGCCTCGAGCACGCCGGGCAATGTCAGCTGGGCGTCACCGTTCCAGTATTGCTTCAACAGCGGCACGGCCTACAGCCCGGCCACGCCGTGGACCAATGCCTCAGCCGGGGCCACGCAAACGGGCGTCGCCTACGGCACGTCCAACGCGATGGCCTGGCGGTCGCTCGGCGAATTCACGGCCACCGCCGCCGGCTCGTGGACGATCACGTTCCGTGTGAACACGCCGATCAGCACCGGCCAATACGTGTTCTACCTTGATTCGGTTTACGTCGAGCCGAAAGTGTGATTTGCCAATCGGCGGTTTGAAATGGCGGCGTCTTTTTCCACCTCCAAGGAAGAAGGCGCCGCCTTCGACGTCGGATGGCATCCCTCCATCTGTTCAATGCGTCGCGAACGCGAGGTATTGCCTATGCCGGAAGTCGCGACACCACACGTCCGCGAGCAACGCGGTTCCATTCTGATCCTGTCGGTCGGCGTGCTGCTGCTGTTGGCAGTGGTCGCGACTGCCTTTCTCGGAAACGCCCGAACCGAACGCGTCGCGGTTCATGCGTACTCAGTCAATACCCAAGTTGAGTTGCTGCTTGACGGCGTGCTGAACGCGGTCAAAGGCGAAATCGCCGGCGACGATTCAGTGCCCGGCGGCCCGGCCGCGACGACATCAGACGCCGTAGGCGGCGAGACAAGTGACGGCTGGCTCGCCAGCCGTATTCCGACGACGCTGGACGCGAACTCGGCTTATAACGCAAACGCGTTGAATGTTGGTCCGAACGCCGCGTGGTGGCTTGGCATCAGCAAGCCAGTGCTCGGCGATCAGGAATTCGAATCACCGTATATGCCGGCCGGAAGCGGATCGGCTCGCTATGCCGCGCATACTCGGGTCGCCCCCACGTACGTCACCTTCGGCGGCCAAACGTGGCCGGCGTTGACCATCAACGCTGGCACTCCCCAAGCGAAGACATACATGGCCGCCGATGCCGATGGCGACGGCGTGGCGGACGCGGGCCTGTTTCGCATCCCGGTCGGCGATTTGGGCGGCGTCAGCTATTTCGCCGCAACCCGCATCATCGATAACTGCTCGGCCATCAATCTAAATTCCGCGCTTTCGCGCGATCACGATTTTGCGGGTGACGGCACTGAGATCACCAGCCTAACTCCCAACCGCGGCGTCTTCCTCTCCAGCATCGGACTGTCCGAAATGTTGCGCTCGGCGTTGCCTGACAGGACGGCGCCGATATCGCCGCAGTTCGACAACATGGCGAACGGAGGTTCGGCCAACGAATACTGCTTGTTGAATCAGTACCGCCTGGGTGTCGCGGCTTCCCCGCCTCGGCCGGGTGGCGTGCAAGGTAATTCGTCCGATCCGGCGCCTTACAGCGACGGCTATCGTTCGTTCCGGACCGATTACCAGTACGCCTCGATCGGAGAGGCGTTTCAGAACATTCTGGGCATTCGACCTGCCAATCCTGGCATCAGTGGGGCCGCGCTTTCATCCGCCCGATCCGCATTCTTCGACAGTTTGGCGCTGGCGGAACGGTTTACTCTGGCCAGCCGCTTTGACACCAGTAATCGGTTGCTTGAGACGATCGAAAAGACCTCACAAAGTGGGCCGCTTGGGCATCTGCGAAATTCACCGTACGCGCCAAGCGATCCTCGCGGCGGGATCGATATCTGGTTCAAGCAGAACTTCAACGTCAACGCCGAAGACCCGGCCGACAGCAATACATTTATGAGTCGGCGTGCG
>JAQGHK010000634.1 GCA_028288875.1 Phycisphaerales bacterium
GGCCGAGGAAATCACGTTCACGTTCAAGTTTCCGCAACCTTAGAAGGAGCCTGCCATGACCCGCGCTACCCAACTTCGTGCCCTGTCCGCCGTCGCCGCTTTCGGCCTGTTACTGTCCGCCGCCGCAAGCTCGGCCAACGCAGCCGCCGTCGTCGGCCAGCCCGCGCCGTCGTTCAGCCTGACCGACCAGAACGGCAAGACCGTGCAACTGGCCGATTTCGCCGGCAAAGTGGTCGTGCTGGAATGGTTCAATGAAACCTGTCCCTTCGTCAAAAAGCAGTACGTCACCGGCAGCATGAACACAACGGCCGCCAAGTACGCGGCTAAGGGCGTGGTCTGGCTGGCAGTGAACAGCACGAAGTCGGCGACGGTGGAATCCAACCTGGCAGCCACCAAGTCGTGGAAGATGAGTCGCCCGGTGCTGGATGATCACACCGGCGTTATCGGCAAGGCATACGGCGCAACGAACACGCCGAACATGTTCGTCATCGATGCCAAGGGCACGCTGGTTTACAAAGGCGCGATCGACAGCGTCGACAGCGCCGATCCGGATGACATCAGCGGCGCGACCAACTATGTCGCCAAGGCCCTCGACGACGTGCTGGCCGGCAAGGCCGTCGCGAAGAGCGAGACGACGCCGTACGGCTGCACCGTGAAATACGCGGGATGATCGGCCGATCGATCCGGGGCAACTGACGCACGGATTTTTTAACCGCCAAGACGCCAAGAGCGCCAAGAAGAAAAAGCAATTTATCTTCTTGGCGCTCTTGGCGTCTTGGCGGTGAACCTAACTACTGTAATTCGAAAAACGACTATCGCTGCCGGCCCATCACCAGCATCGCGATCGTGAAGGTCTGCAAAAAAATCGCGGCCAGCAGCCACGCCTGGAAGACGTTTGGGTCGGACCGATAGAGTACGTACGCGACCGGCAATGCCCCGAGGGCCAGCGTCTGCGTGATGCCGGCCACCAGTTTGCTGATTGAAAAATCGTCGTGGCGGATGTCGTTGAGCTTTTTCAGCTCCATCAGAATCTGCTGCGAGTTCATTTCCAGACGGGTCAGATCCAGCCGCGGCGCGGTGTCCTGAACGACCTTCGGTGCCGGCGGTTTGCTGGGTTCGACCGGCGTGGCCTGCACTTTTGAAAACGGCGTTCGATCGACGGGCGCTCGATCGATCACGGATTTGGCGGGCGGTTGCTCCACGGATACAGGGGCGGCAGCAACGGCCGGCGGCGGGGGCGCGGTCTTCTCACCAAAAGCGGCTGAGATGGCGGCATCCGTTGGTGGGGCGGTCGGCCGGGGTCGCAGGGATTCGACGGTTGTCGGCGTTGATGTCGCGACAGGTGCGGGCATCGGCACGGATGGCGGTGGCTTTGGCGCGACAAATGCCGTCGGATGCGACATCGGCCTGGCTGCGGCTTGGGCGATCACCTCGGCGGCTTCGATGAGCGAACCAACGGTGAAGTCCGCCGTCACACCGCTCTCTTTCGCAGCCGGCGAGGCGGGGAGCGTGGGATCGATGATCAGAATCGTGCGGCAGCCGGCCGTCTTGCCGGCGGCCACGTCGCGCGGGGCGTCGCCGACCATCCAGCTCTTTTTCAAGTCCAGCGCCATGGCCTCGGCAGCCGTGTAAATCATGCCGGCTTTGGGCTTACGGCAGTCGCAGCTGCGGCGATAATTTTCGACGGCGGCATCCGGGTGATGCGGGCAATATTCATGCCGATCGACCACGGCGGCGGCATTGTGTTCCAGCAGTTGCCGGTCCATCTCCGCATCGACGGCCGCGACGTCGTCTTCCGTGAACATCCCGCGCGCGACGCCGGACTGATTGCTGACAGTGACGACGGCGTAGCCCAGGTTGCGGCACGTGGCGACGGCCCCAGCCGCCCCGGCGACCAGCTTCACGCCGGCGGGGTCGCCCAGATACTCATTACCGACGATGAGGGTGTTATCGCGATCGAAGAAGACGGCGGGTCGGCGCATGTGATCGGCGATTGTACCCGATCAAGTCAACGATCGGCCACCATCTAACTTGATCACCTCGCCCGTGATGTACGGCGCGCCCGTTGCTAGCCAATGAACCACTTCGGCGGCATCGGTGGGCGTGCCGGCGCGGGCGAGGGGAACGTGCTTCACATAGGCGGTGCGGTCGGCGTCGGGCATGTCGGCCGGCCAGTCGATCACGCCTGGGGCGATGCCGTTCACACGTACTTTTGGTGCGAGCCGCCGGGCGAATGCCAGCGTGGTCGCCTTCAGCGCGGCCTTGCTCGCGCAATACGCCGAATACTTTGGCCAAGGCTTCTCGGCCAGCAGGTCCAGGAAATTGATCACGCAGCCGTTCGCGACGGTCAAGGCCGGCGTCAGCTCGCTCATGATCAATGCGGGGGCGAACGCGTTCACTTCGAACAGCTTTCGCTGCAGCTGCGCGGTTGGGCCGGTGGCCGTGTCGTCCGGGAGAAACAGCGACGCATTGTTCACGAGAACGTCGACGCGATCACCGAGGGCGAGGCGCACAATATTGCCGAGCCGGTCGGCTGCGTCGGGGGTGGCTAGATCCAGTTCAATGGCGTTGACCGTATCAATACGCTTCTGCTTCAGCGAGGACACCAACTCCTCCGCCGCCGCCCGGCCGTGATTGAACGTGAACAGCACCTTAAAGCCCGCCGTCGCCAGCCGTTCGACCACGGCACGGCCCACGCGCTTTGATCCGCCGGTCACCACTGCGGTTTTGAGGTCTGACATGAAGGCGCAGTGTACCGGTCCGTTGACATTTTGTTAGGTCAGGGCCATGGTGGGATTACTCCCTATGTCCACTTTAACGGCCTCGCCAATCCCGTCGGCAACCGATCTGCCGCCCGAACTCAGCAGCCAGCTGCGCGATCATCTGGACGGCCAGACGGTCCTGGCCTGGGCCGAGCTGGATTTGAACGATCGGAACGAGTTCGCCAAGTCGTTCGCGGTGCTGACGCCGCGGCAGTTGATGATCGTTAACGGCCAAGTGACCAAGACCGATATCGACGACATGACCGAGGCCAAGGTCGTTGAAGGCGTCGGGATGGATCGGCTGGTCATCCGCACCGGCGAAGTCAGCACCGTTCAGCTTCGGTACTCGCGCAAATTCCGCAAAGAAGTCGTCAGCCTCAACCGCAAGCTCGGCCGAATGCTGCCCGACCCGGACGGCAAACGCGAAGCCCGGCCGGAATGGCTGGACCGCGTCGAAAAAGAGGCCGAAGCGCCGACCATGTGCGGCACCTGCGGCAAGGCGATTCCCGCTTATGCCAACGGCGTCTGCCCGAACTGTGCCCAAAGCCGCACCGTACTCTGGCGGCTGCTCGGCGTCGCCAAGCCGTATCGGCCGATGCTGCTGGTCTCACTGGCGCTCACATTGATCCACGCCGGCTTCGCGACCGCGCCTGGCGTGGTGATGAAGCACTTGTTGGACGACGGCATCACCAACAGCAAACTGGCCGAGACGACGCGCCTACACAACCTGTATTTCTGGGGCGGGGCCTTCGCATTCGTCATCCTGATGAGCGAAGTCATCGGCGGCTTCCGCATGGCGATCATCTCGATCGTCGGCACGAAAGTGACGCGCGATCTACGGCATGACGTCTACGCGCACCTGCAAAAGCTGTCGATGCGGTTCTACGCCAAGCGGCGCAGCGGCAGTCTGATCACGCGTGTGACGAATGACACGGATCGCCTGTGGGACTTCATCGTTTTCGGCTCGGTCAATGTGATTCGGGACGTGCTGATGATCACGGTGGCCGTCATCATCATGATTACGCTGAACTGGCGGCTGGCGCTGATTTCGCTAATGCCGTTGCCGGTGATCGCGGTGGTTGCATGGTTACGCGGGCGGCGGATGCACGCAGAATTCGGGCACCTTTGGACCTACTGGGCCCGCATCAGCGCCGTCGTCGGCGATGCGATGGGCGGCGTGCGCGTCGTCAAAGCCTTCTCCGGCGAGAAGCGCGAGATCAAACGCTTCGACGACCGCAACAACGTGTTCACGGCCAAGGAGCAGGAAGTCAACAAAATCTGGTGGTCGCTCCAGCCGGCGGTCAGCGCGATCACGCGGCTGAGCCTGCTGCTGGTCTGGGTGGTCGGCGGCTATCTCGTGATCGTGCACTGGAATGACGGGCCCGACAATCCGAATAAAATCGGCACGCTGCTGGCGTTCACGTTTTATGTCCAGATGTTCTTCGGCCCCATCGGCAGCTTGAGTGATTCGGCCCGCATGGTGACCCGTGCGGCCTCGAGCGCGCAGCGCGTGTTTGAAGTGCTCGATACCGCCCCGGAAATCTTCTCGCGGACCGATGCCGTCACGCTGCCAGACGTGCAAGGGAAGATCGAATTTCGCAATGTTGGCTTCAGCTACGAAGGCGCCCAGCCGGCGCTGCGCGACGTCAGCATGACCGTCGAGCCCGGCAAGATGATCGGCCTTTGCGGGCACAGCGGGGCGGGCAAAAGTACGATCGTCAATCTGCTCTGCCGGTTCTATGACGTCACCGAAGGGCAGATTCTGCTCGACGGCCGCGACGTGCGGGATTACGACGTGCAGTGGCTGCGCCAGCAGGTGGGCGTGGTGCTGCAGGAGCCGTACCTGTTTCACGGCACGATCTCCGAGAACATTCGCTACGGCCGGCCGGAGGCGAGCGATCGCGAAGTCATTGAGGCCGCCCGCGCCGCCAATGCCCACGACTTCATCGTCGGCTTCCCCGACGGTTATGACACCACCGTCGGCGAGCGCGGCCAATCGCTATCCGGCGGCGAACGCCAGCGCGTCAGTATCGCCCGGGCGATCCTGCATAATCCTAAGGTGCTCGTGCTGGACGAGGCCACCAGTTCGCTGGATACGGAAACCGAGCGGCAGATCCAGGAAGCGATGAACCGCCTGGTCGTCGGCCGGACGACGATCGCGATCGCGCACCGCCTCAGCACGCTGCAGGCGGCGGACAAACTCGTCGTGCTCGACAAGGGTCGCATTGCCGAAGAGGGCACGCACTCTGAATTGCGCGACAAGCCCGAGGGCGTGTACGCCAAGCTGTATCGCACGCAGATGGAAATGAATCAGCAGATCGCGATCAACTGAGCTATTTGCAGATTGGGGCCGTTATGACGTTGCACGAGTACTTCAAACGCCAGTTCGAATACGTCGCCTGGGCGGACGCGCTCTGCGTCGAAGCCGTGGCCAGCGTGCCGGCCGACCAGTTCGATGCGCCGTTCGGCTTCAGTTTCGGCGGCGTGCATGCGACGGTCGTTCACATGATGGGCGCCCAGGAAATCTGGATCAATCGCCTCACTACGGGCACCGACAAGCAGTTTCTCACCACCGCCGACGTGCCGACGCTGATCGACCTGCGTCACCACTGGATGGTGCTGCACAGCCAATGGCGAACCTTTCTCGGCCAGCAGACCGATGCGTCGCTGGAAAGCCCCATCACGTTCGCCCGGCGCGGCCAGCAGATCAGCATCCCGATCCGCGCCGTCGTCGCGCATACGCTGGATCACTCAACACACCATCGCGGCCAGCTCAATAGCCTGATCAAACTGGCCGGCGGCAAGCCGCCGGAGTGCGGGTGGATGCTGTGGTCGCTGGAGCACGGCGAAGCCGTCGTCTCCTGATTTATTCATTCGGAATCGCGTGCTCGCGGAGCTGTTCCAGCGTTGCGAATTCCAGGGTCGACATGTGCGTGGCCTCCAGCACCACCGGCGGGGCGACGCCGGCGTCGAGGGCTTCGGTCCAGCGGGTGACGCAAAGGCACCAGCGATTGCCGGGCTTCAGACCGGGGAAGCCGTATTCGGGGATCGGCGTCGACAAGTCGTTGCCGGCCTTTTTGCTGAACTCGAGGAACTCCGCGGTGACGCGGACGCAGACCAGGTGCAGGCCCTGATCGTTTTTGCCGGTGTTGCAGCAGCCGTCACGAAACCAGCCGGTGCGGGGCTGGAGGGAACAGGTGGCGAGGTCGGTGCCGAGGACATTCTTAGCCATAATGAGAACGATCATAACGCTAACCTGCGTCGACCCTTCCAAAAGGGAGTGCGCCCAATTGTAAGTTGCATGCGCAAAGGGCTGTGAGGTAGACTGTGCCCTATGGCGCAGGTGGAACTCAGCAAGATTGCAAAGGTGTACCCGGGCGGCGTCCGGGCCGTGAACTCGATCGATCTCTTCATTAAGGATCAGGAATTCATCGTCCTGGTCGGCCCCAGCGGTTGTGGGAAGTCGACCACGCTCCGCATGATCGCGGGCTTGGAAGAGATCAGCGAAGGCACGCTCAAGATCGGCGATAAGGTCGTCAACGACGTGCCGCCGAAAGATCGCGACATCGCGATGGTGTTCCAGAACTACGCCCTGTACCCGCACATGACGGTGTACAACAACATGGCGTTTGGCCTGAAGTTGCGGAAGTTTCCGAAGAAGGAAATCGACGCCCGGGTCAAAGAGGCCGCCCAGATCCTAGATATCACCCATTTGCTCGAGCGCAAGCCCAAAGCCCTGTCCGGCGGCCAGCGCCAGCGCGTGGCGGTCGGCCGGGCGATCGTCCGGGAGCCGGCGGCGTTCCTGTTCGACGAACCGCTGTCCAATCTGGACGCCAAGCTGCGCGTCACCACTCGGGCTGAGATCAAGCGCCTTCACCAGCGGCTGAAAACCACCACCATCTACGTAACGCACGATCAGGAAGAGGCGATGACGCTCGGTGACCGCATCATCGTCATGAAAGACGGCCTGATTCAGCAGTCGGACAGCCCGCTGGATACGTATCGCCACCCGGTGAATCGTTTCGTCGCCGGGTTCATCGGCATGCCGCCGATGAATTTCTTCGACGGGGCGATCAAAAACGAGGGTGGCGGCCTATTATTTGAGGAAGGCGCGCTCAAGGGCGCCAAGGCCGTGGAACAGCGTGCGGACGAGCCGACCGTAATGGCCGGCGAGTTGACGTTACCCGGCAATGGGTTTAGGCTTTCCGTCCCCGCTCATTTGAGTGGGGCAGTGTCGGCCCGCGTGGGCCGGCACACCGTGCTCGGGATCAGGCCCGAGCATTTGAGCCCACATCCGATCGAAGGCGCCGGTCCGGCGGTTTCAATTGAAGCGGATGTGAGCGTGATCGAACCGCTGGGTAACGACATGGATTTATTCCTGAAAACCGCTTTGCATCCGCACTCGGTCGCCCGTGTCGAGTCCCAGACCGGCGTGGAAGCCGGTACGCGCGTCAAGATGTATGTTGACGTGCGTAAGATCCACTTTTTCGAGCCCGGCGTAACCGGGGCGAACCTCAGCCTGTCCACCGAGCCCGCCCATGCTGTCGCATAACGACACCACATGGTCTTCGCTCGTTGGGCTTTCGGGCCCGATTTGTTTTCCGGAAGGAAAACGGATGTAGGCGTTCGCCTCGACTAGCTTGGACTTGGAAAATGTGGCCGCCTTGTGCGGCCCGTTTTCGTTTTTGGGCCCTTTCGTGGGGCTGTTTGTTTGAGTCGATCAGGACATCGCCCGGCCGTTGTAGGGTCGGAAGTATTTAAGATTGGGCGACGCCGAACGTCGGCCGCCGACAACCGAATAGCAGAGGATTTTGACCATGGCTAACGCCGACATTGCCCGTATCGCTGACGCGATTGCTCGTGACAAAAACATCGAGCGCGAACAGGTCTACACCGATATGGAGCAGGCCATCGCCAGCGGCCTGCGCAAGCATTTCAACACCGAAGACACCACGGAGTTCAGCGTCAGCGTCGATCGCGCCACCGGCGACATCAGCGTCGCCCGCGCCGGCACCGTCATTCCGCTCAGCACGATGGGCCGCATCGGCGCCCAGACCGTCAAGCAGGTCATGATCCAGCTGATCCGCCAGGACGAACGCGGCAGCATCTACGAAGAATACAAAGACCGCGTCGGTCAGATCACCACCGGCACCATCAGCCGCATTGAAGGCAACACGATCATCGTCGCATTGGGTCGCAGCGAAGGCATCATGCCACGCTCGGAACAAATTCCCGGCGAGCAGCACGCCGTCGGCGAACGCATTCAGGCGCTGGTCACGGAAGTCCGCGATACGCCCAGCCAGATCAAGATCATTCTGAGCCGCAGCCACCCGGAACTCATTCGCCGCCTCTTCGAGCGTGAAGTGCCCGAAGTGCAGGAACGCACGATCGAAATCAAAGCCCTCGCCCGCGAGCACGGCTTCCGCACGAATATCGCGGTCAGCTCGATCGACAGCAAGGTTGACGCC
>JAQGHK010000650.1 GCA_028288875.1 Phycisphaerales bacterium
GACGAGGCGTTCAAGGACGCCGCCAACACGCTCACCGGTGAAGTGATCATCGGCGGCCAGGAACATTTCTACCTGGAAAACCAGGCCTGCATCGTCGTGCCCGGCGAGTACGGCACCTGCGTTGTCCATTCCTCCACGCAACACACCACCGAAGTACAATCGCTGGTGGCCGAGGTGCTGGGCGTGCCGTTCAATCACGTCACGTGCATCTGCAAACGCATGGGCGGCGGCTTCGGCGGGAAAGAAACGCAGGCGGCGCAGCCGGCCATGATGGCGGCGATCGTGGCGCGGCACACCGGCCGGGCGGCGCGGTTCGTCTACAACAAAGACGACGACATGCGCTTCACCGGAAAGCGGCATCCGTTCAAAACGCTGTACAAAGTCGCGTTCGATGATGAGGGCGTCATCACCGGCCTGGACCTCACGCTCCACGCCAACGGCGGCTGCAGCACCGACCTCACGCTGGCGATCCAGGAGCGGGCGATGCTCCACAGCGACAACGCCTATTTCATCCCCAACAAGCGCATCCGCGCGCGGGCCGTGAAGACGAACCTGCCGAGCAACACGGCGTTCCGCGGCTTCGGCGGGCCGCAGGGCATCGCGGCGATGGAAGCGATTATTGAAGACGTCGCCGCGCATCTCGGGCTTGATTCGCTCGATGTCCGCCAGCGCAATTGCTACGGCGTCACCGATCGCAACACCACGCACTACGGCCAGCTCGTCGGCAACAACACGCTGCCGCGACTGCTGCATGAAGTGCGGGCCGAGAGCGACTACGACGCACGGCGGGAAGAAATCGCCCGTCACAACAAGACGGACAAGCTGACGCTGCGCGGCCTGAGCGTGGTGCCGATCAAATTCGGCATCAGCTTCACCCGCCGCACGCTGAACCAAGCCAATGCGCTGGTAAACATTTACGTCGACGGCAGCGTGCTGGTGAGCACGGGCGCGACGGAGATGGGCCAAGGCGTGAACACGCGCATCCGGCAGATCGTGGCCGACGAATTGGGCGTGGGTTATGCCAGCGTGCGCGTGACCGAGACGAATACCGACAAGAACAACAACACGTCCCCCACCGCCGCCAGCAGCGGCACTGATCTCAACGGCAACGCGGCGCTCGTGGCTTGCGTGGCTATTCGCGAGCGGCTGGCGACCATCGCCGCCAAGCTGTTGCATGACAATGCCGAAGGCCTGATGTGGGAGCCGACGGCCATCAAGTTCCGCCGCGGGAAGGTGTGGGACGTGCGCCGGCCGTCGGTGCAGGTCAATTTCCAGCAGGTCGTCTGCGAGGCGTACAACCAGCGCGTCAGCCTCGGCGAGCGCGGGCACTACACCACGCCGGGCGTCGACTTCAATCGCGACACCGGCAAGGGCCATCCGTTTTATTACTACACGATGGGCGTGGCGTGCGCGGAGGTGTCGATCGATCGGTTCACCGGCGAGTTGAAGGTGCCACGCGTCGACCTGATCATGGACGCCGGCCTGCCGATCAACCCGGGCATTGATCGCGGCCAGATCATCGGCGGCTTCATTCAGGGTCAGGGCTGGTGCACGACTGAGGAGCTGAAGTACGCGCCGAATGGAACGCTGCTGAGCTACTCGCCGACGACGTATAAGATTCCGAACGTCAGCGATATCCCGGAAGTGTTCAACGTCCGCATGCTGACGAATCCGGACAACCACATGAGCATTAAGCGCAGCAAAGCCCTCGGCGAGCCGCCGTTGATGCTGGGGTTGGCGGTATGGACTGCGGTGAAGGATGCGCTGAATCAGCGCGCCGGCGAGATCGTGCCGATTCAATTGCCGGCGACGGGTGAGGCGATTGCGATGGCGATGGCGAAAACAACCGACAGTTCCAGTGGCCGTCTGATCCCCTCTCCCGGTATGGCCGGGAGCACGCGCAGCGCGGCGGACTAGGGTGAGGGCTTCGCCCGGGCGCCCTTGAACGTCGGCGAGCTTGCGCTTCGATTATCCACTTCGACGGAAGCCCTCACCTAACCTCTCCCGGCAATACCGGGAGAGGGACAAGAGAGCGGGGCTGCGCCCCACCAACGCTCGTCTGCATCAGTTGAAAATCGCGGCGAGTTTATAGCGATGCCTGCGACACCTTCGTGTTCCGGCATCGGCGTGGGCTCGCTATGCTGGCGCGTCCCGATGATTGCCGCGTTTTTCAGCCAGACTTTCGAAGCCCACGACTTAATTGTCGTGCTCTTGCTGATCGTGCTCGAAGGCACGTTGTCGGTGGATAACGCCTTGGTGCTCGGCCTGCTCGCACGGCGGCTGCCGGAAGATCAGCGGTCGAAGGCGCTGACTTACGGCCTCGTTGGCGCGTTCGTTTTCCGCTTCATGGCCCTCGCCTTGGCGACGTTCCTGCTTAAATGGACGTTCTTCAAACTGCTCGGCGGCGGCTATCTGCTGTATGTCGCGGTGAAGCACTTTTTCTTCGAAGAAAAATCCGATCATCACCATCCCGACCCCAATGCCGTCAACACCGGCGTGGCAAAGGCGGCCCTGGGCAAATTCTGGCCGACGGTGGCGGTGATTGAACTGACGGATTTGGCGTTCGCGGTCGACAGCATCGTGGCCGCCATTGGCGTGGTCGGTCCGCCGCCGAAGGATCATCCGATTGAGGCGCTGCACCCCAAGCTCTGGGTCGTCCTCACCGGCGGTTTCATCGGCGTGGTGCTGATGCGGTACGCGGCGGTGCTGTTTATTAAGCTGCTGGACCGTTTTCCGCGGTTTGAGATGGCCGCCTACCTGCTGGTGCTGCTGATCGCGTTGAAACTGATCCTCGATTGGGCCGCCCATGCACTCGGTTGGGACGCGATTAATTTTCATGATCCGCACGCAATTTCGTTCTGGGCGTTCTGGGTCTTGATGATCGCCTGCTTCTGCGTCGGTTTCATTGGCCGCAGGACCGAAAACAGCCCGGCTTAACAAAACGGGCGCAATGTCGCGGGCGGCAGGTTGTGCGCCGGTGCGGTTGTCGGTCGCAGTTTGTTTCGGCTAAGATTCCTCTCTTATCGTCGAACCGCAAAGCGGCCGGCGCGTGGAGCAGACCGACAATGCGACTGAGCGACATTCTTAAGCCCCAGAACATTCGGGTGGCCATTCCGGCCGCTTCGAAGTTGGACGTGATCAACGAACTCGTGTCCGTCCTGGCGGCCAATGGCGAAGTCGCTGATCCCAAGAAGGTTCTCGAAAGCGTTCTCGAGCGCGAAAGCACCCGCACCACCGGCATCGGCAACGGCCTGGCGATCCCCCACGGCAAAAGCCAGGGCACCGATCACCTGGTGATGGCCATCGGCAAACCCGAGAAGCCGATCGATTTCCACAGCATCGACGGCCGACCGGTCACCATCGTCTGGATGCTGATTAGCCCGCCCGACCAAAGCGGCATGCACATCAAGGCCTTGGCCGCCATCAGCCGGCTGATGACGAGCGATAAGTTCCGCTTCGCCATGAACGGGGCCGAGACGGCGGACGATCTGTTTGAGATCGTGCGGAAGCAGGAAACCGGGGCCTGAGCCGAAATCCGCTTTAGCGAGGCCTCATGACCAAGCGTGACGGGTTGGACGTCGGCATTCGCTTGATTGGGGTCTGGCAATTCAGCAACGGCCTCGAAGAACTGGCCTCGAAGAACTAGTGACGTTCGCGAACGTTCTCTCCCACCGCTATTCTCCCAGTTTGACCTCGCCCGGCGGATATCTAACGCACTTTGTTGCCTACTTTTTCGTGGCTTGGCGCTGTTTTTCTTCTCTGAGAGTTTTGTGAACGCGGTGTACAGGCCGCCGGTTGAGTAGGCGCGCACCGTGATGCCGCGGACTAATCGGCCTTTCGCGCCACTGTGTTTTCTGGACCGGGTGCCGGCGTGACGGGGGTACTGGTCGATACTGCGGCGGCGGACGGTGATTGCACTTCGGCCACATCCATGAAACCCATGAACATCTCGTTCCAGGACTGTGGGCCCCAATGAACCCGTGCCGTAGGGTCCGGATTTGACGCATTTTTTATCGAATTATCGTACCCGCCGGTGCAGACCATCCACGAGCCTGCGGGTGCGAGTTTGGGAGTCGTCAGGCGGTAGTTGGTCTGCCAGTTGAAATCGTAGTTCGGGATCGATGCCAACGTCTCACGCTTGCCGTCCGGCGTGAGCAGTTCGAATTTGAACCACGAGCCACGCACGTGCATATGCGGAGATAGCGCGTAGATCATGGTGTCTTTTTTGAACGCGTACTCAATCGTGTGCTTGGCATTCGCCACGCCGGGCGGAATATCCAGATCTCGCGTTTCGAATCCACGCGTCTCAAACTGCATGGCCGGTTTCTCTTTGGCCAGGTAGAGGCCTACTTCGCTTTGATCCACATGAGTCGTGCCGTCAGTGGTGTAGTGGATCTCAAAATTGAAACGCGACCCCTTCGGCAGGAACATTCCGGTCCCTTTGGGCACTTCAGTCTGCGGGAGCCCGGGGACCCACGTCGTAAACAGGAATGCTTCCTCGGGGTTGTTCTTGTACTGCTTGGGGTAATGCACCCGTACAATGATGTGGTGGATCACTTGCCGTGCGTCCGGTCGAGTGATGGCGGCGCGTAGCCATGCGTCTTCAGGCATGACAAAGTCGGAATCGATGAAGCGCCAGTCGATGACACCCGTCGCGGGTACCTGCTGCTTGGGAAGCTGGACGATGTAATCAGGTTGGCCGAGTTGCCACGCTGGTTTCGGGGCGGGAACCGCGAGCAAAGGGTCTTCGCCGTCCCCGCGAGGGCTCCCCTGTTTGATCCAGCGAATCAGAGCCTGCGTATCGGCCGCGCTCATCGTCCGGTCGTGAACGAATTTGTTCTGGTTGGAGTCTGCGTGCCACGGCGGCATGCGGCGGTCCAGAATCGTCTCCTGCATCATGTTGGACCAACTCTTGACCTTTGCATAGCTGTCCATGGCGAACGGGGCGATATCGCCGGATTGGTGACAGTTGATGCAATTGTTCTGCAGAATCGGGGCGATCTGCTTTGCATACGAAATCGGTTGGTCGTCCGGCC
Source organism: Phycisphaerales bacterium (assembly GCA_028288875.1). Taxonomy (GTDB): domain Bacteria; phylum Planctomycetota; class Phycisphaerae; order Tepidisphaerales; family Tepidisphaeraceae; genus RYN-431. The sequence goes on from JAQGHK010000650.1 coordinate 5,037, forward strand.
CGGTGTCGTAGGTGATTTCGCAGCCATGCACTTTCGTTGCTGCCCTGCTGACCGGCTTGCCGGCGAGGTACTGTTCCAAAGCGTCCCGAAGGTAGTTCGCGCGTGCCTTGGGTTTTCGAGCGCCTTCGGCGAACTGGTCGTCTAAGGCGCCCCGGTAGATGACTGCCATTTTTTCCGTGTCGATGACAAGCGTGTCGCAGGTCCGCTTCACCCCGAAATAGCGCGACACCAACTGCCGGTCATCGCGCAGGACAACGGGTGTCGGCGGGTTGACCCACACGTGATCGCGCGTTTCCTGATGCATCGTTTCTTTGTCGCCCAGGATAGAGTCCGACACGAGGCCGCGCATCCCCTGAACCACATATCGATCGCCCATCACCGCGCGGGGTGCGAAACGGCCCATCTCAAACATAAAGTCCAGCTTCATGTCTGACGGGTCGTCTTGCGGCATGGCGTTGACCATCCAGACCGCCACCCCCTTTGCACGCATTTCTTCGCTGATTTTTTGCAACTTCGGCGTGGTCTGACGCGAGATCGGGCAATCCGGGCTGGTGAAGAACAGGACGAGAAGCTTGGCGTCCAGACGACGCAGTTCGAAATACCGGCCGCGGTAATCGAGCAGGCTGAAGTTCAACACATCGCCGTCGGCCGACATCGCCGGGCGTGTGGTCGGCTCTGGTGCATTCGGCTCTTCAGCCAAGTTGATTCTTGCGGTGAGCGCCAGGAACGGCAGAGTCCACAAAAACGCCCAT
>JAQGHK010000681.1 GCA_028288875.1 Phycisphaerales bacterium
GTTGTGGGTGATACTGACGACCAGATAGTCGATCGTCAGGGCCGACAGGAGAATGGTCTATGCGTTTTCGTTCGGCGTCTTCTGCCGCTTGGCCCCTTCGATCAGGCCGATCATGCGGTCCATGAAACTCTCGCCGGGGTTGGCGGTGACCATGACGACGATGCGGTCGGACAGCACGGTGGTCCCGCCGGTGACGGCCGAGCGATCACCGCCGGCTTCGCGGATGACCGGCGCGCTTTCGCCGGTGATGGCCGATTCGTTGACCGTCGCCGCGCCTTCGACGATTTCGCCGTCGGCGGGGATGGTGTCATTGGCTTCGCAGACGAAATGATCGCCGCGGCGAAGCGTTTCAGCGGCCACGGCCTGTTCCTGATCGCCGCCGCGTTGCAGCAGCTTGCGGGCCGTCGTCTTTGTGCGGCTCTTGCGAAGGGTATCCGCCTGCGCCTTACCACGGCCTTCGGCCATCGCTTCGGCGAAGTTGGCGAACAGCACCGTGAACCACAGCCAGATGGCGATCTGCAGCACGAAGCTGAAGTCGCGGCCAGCCGTGAACAGGTACGCCGTGGTAACGGCCGCACCTACTTCGGTGACGAACATCACCGGATTCTTCCAGATGTGCTCGGGGTTGAGCTTGGTAAAGCTGATGGCGATCGCGCTCTTCACGATCGTCGGGTCGAATAAGGGACTTTTCTTCGCAGCCATTGTGTTCTCCGTGGCGCGGGCGCTTTGCCCGCACGACTATCTCTTGGATTTAGAAGGTGACGTTCGAGCCGTGCATCAGGAAGTGCTCGACGATCGGGCCGAGCGCGAGGACCGGCAGGAACGTCAGGGCGCCGACGATGACGATCACGGCAATCAGGATCAGCGTGAACGTCGCACCGGTTACCGGGAAGCTGCCGGTCGATTGCGGCAGCAGCTTCTTCGCCCCCAGATTGCCGGCGAGCGCCAGCACCGGAATGATGATGAAGAACCGGCCGACCAGCATGGCGACGGCGAGGGTGATGTTGTAGTGCGGGTCGCCGTTGGCGGGCGAAGCGGTCAGACCGGCGAAGGCCGAGCCGTTGTTCGCCGCAGCGCTGCTGTAGGCGTAGAGGATTTCACTCAGCCCGTGCGGCCCGGCGTTATTCAGCCCGGCCTGGCCCCAGTCGCTGACAACCGCCCAGGCGCTGAACGCCAGGATGCACAGCGATGGCGCGAGAATGCCCAGCACGGCGCACTTCACGTCGAATGCTTCGATCTTCTTGCCGAGATACTCCGGCGTTCGCCCGACCATCAGGCCGGCGATGAAGATCGTCAGCACGACGAAGATCAGCATGCCGTACAGGCCCGCGCCGACGCCGCCGAAGATCACTTCGCCCAGGTGCAGGTTGAACAGCGGCACGAGCCCGCCCAGTGGCGTGAAGCTGTCGTGCATGGCGTTGACCGCGCCGCAGCTGGCGTCCGTTGTGACCGTCGCGAACAGGGCCGAATTGAAGATCCCGAAGCGGACCTCCTTGCCTTCATAGTTGCCGGCTGCCGCATCGACGCCGAGCGCCGCCAGCCGCGGGTTGCCGGACGATTCGGCGCCCCAGCAAACCAGTAGACCGACGAGGAATAGCGTGGCCATTGCCGCGAATACGGCCCAGCCGTGCGCCTGCCGCTTGGTCATCCGGCCGAGGTAATAGGTCAGTCCGGCGGGGATGGCGAAGATCGACAGCGTCTGAACAAAGTTGCTCAGCGGCGTACTGTTTTCGAACGGCTGGGCGGCGTTGGCATTGAAGAAGCCGCCGCCGTTGGTGCCAAGCATTTTGATGGCGGCCTGGCTGGCAACGGGGCCCTGCGCGATGGTTTGCGCCTGCCCGTCGATGCCCGTGACGGCCGTGTACGGTCGAAAGTTGTCGATCACGCCCTGGCTGACCAGGAACGTCGCGTACAGGACGCACATCGGTAGCAGCACATACAGGTGCACGCGGACGACGTCGGCCCAGAAATTACCAAGGCCCTTCGCCTGGTTGCGGGCCACGCCGCGCACGATCACGGCTGCGATGGCGATGCCGACGGCAGCGCTCGTGAAGTTGTGGAGCGTGAGCGCCACCATCTGGCTGAGGTAGCTCATCGTCGATTCGCCGGCATAGCTCTGCCAATTGGTGTTGGTCGCGAAGCTGGCGGCCGCGTTGAACGACAGCGCTTCGGGCACGGCCGCGAACTTCTGCGGGTTCAGCGGCAGCTTGTCCTGGAGGCGCAGAATGCCGTAGGTCAGCAGCATGCCGACGACGCTGAACAGCAGCACGGCGACCGTGTACTGCTTCCAGGTCTGGCCGCGCCTGGGGTTGGTGCGCAGCAACTTGTAGAACAGCCGTTCGATCGGGCCGAGTATGGGGTCGAGAAAGGTGCCGCCTTCAGGCTCGGGATCGAGCACGCGGGTCAGGTAAATGCCCAGCGGCTTTGTGATCGCCAGCAGGGCGGCACAGAAAAGGACTAATTCAATCCATCCGGATGCGTTCATGATTCACCAGAAAATGCACGGCGGCCTGCGCAAGGCCGTGAAGCGCCACGGGCGACAAAGATGTCGTCGTTTCAGGCGGCCGAAATTGGGTCAAGGTTGCGTTAGAAGTGTTCGGGCCGCAGCAGCGTCCAGAACAGGTAAACGATCAGTAAGAGCGCGATCGCGCCGACTGCCAGGTCCATGGTCAAAGCTTTCCGCAGCCGGCCGCGTACAACGCGGTGGCGCCAAAGAAGAACAGGGTCGAAACGATGTAAGTCAGGTCGTTCATAATGGTGTCCGTTAGTCGGGTCCTTCGGTCAGATACCGCAGCAGTCGGCCGAACGTGAGGCGTGTCGGGTTGCCGGGGATGGAATGATCGGGATGCCATTCGTCGCCGAGTGCGACTTTGCGCGTGGTCTTGTTAAACCGGTCCAGTTCGTACAGCCGCTGCAGATTTTCTTCCGCGGCGGCGAAGTGCGGGTCAACGCGCTTGGCCCGGCCGTAAAACTTCTGGGCCGATTCGACGCGGCCGCCGGCCTCGTGAAATACGCCGGCGAGGTTCAGGAACGCTGCGTCGTTGTGCGGGGCGATCGTGCCAGCCTTCATCAGCATCAATTCCACAGACCGCATCTTGCCGGCCCGCATGGCTTCGCGGATTTGGCCCAGGGTTTCGTCGTACGTCGGCTCGGTCGTCGCGCCGGCTTCGGGTTTCGATGCCTGTTGAATGATCGCCGCTTCGACCGCTGCGCGAACTTTGTCCGGCGTGGCCGGCTTTTCAATGAAGTCGATCGCGCCCAGCTTCATGGCTTTCACGGCCGCGTCGATCGTGCCGTAAGCGGTCAGCACAATAACGGCCGGCCGTTTGGCGAGGTCGAGATCATTCAGCCGCTGAAGGAAGGTCGGGCCGTCCATGACGGGCATGGACAGGTCGAGCAGCACGACGTTCGGCGGTGCGCGTTCGACGGTCGCCAGCGCGGCCTTGCCGTCTTCGGCTTCGAGAACGGTGTAGCCGTCGGGTTCTAGCGCGGTGTGCAGCATCAGCCGGATATTCGACTCGTCGTCGACCACCAGCACGGTGAACGTATCGGCCAACGGATTGGTTGTTGGTGTGCTCATGATTGACTCACTCGTTGGCGAACGAGCGTGAACGCGAACGTCGCGCCGTGGCCAGGCGGGCTTAGCGCTTCGATCGTGCCGCCGTGCGCTTCGACGATATCTTTTGCGATAGCCAGGCCCAGGCCCGCGCCGCTGGATCCCTTTTGACCGGCGGCACGATAAAACCGTTCGAAGACGCGGCCGATGTCGCCGGCGGCGATGCCGGGACCCGTGTCGGTAACTGCGAATCGCACGAGCGTGGCGTCGACCGTGTCAGCGTCGGCCGACAGTGTGACGCTGCCGCCGGCGGCGGTGAACCGCAGGGCATTGGTCAGCAGGTTCGAAAATACGTGTTCCACGCGGTCGCGGTCGACCATTACCTGCACGTCCTCCATAGGCGACGGCTCGATCTGCAGCGACACGCCTTTATCGTGAAAGGAGGCCTGGTGCGGCTGGGCCATGTCGTGCAGCAGCCGTTCGACGGGCATGCCGACCAGGTCCAGCCGGGCCCGGCCCGATTCCAGCCGGGCCATGTCCAGCAGATTTTCGACGATGCTGTTGAGCCGGTCCGCGTCATCGCGGGCGGCGATCAGCAGTTCGGTCTGCTTCGGCGCGAGCGGCCCGATGCGTTCTTCGAGCAGCAGGTGCGTGGCCATGCGGATGCTGGTCAGCGGCGTTTTCAACTCATGGCTGACGACGCTGAGCAGTCCGCTCTTCATTTCGTCGATCTTGCGAAGATTGGTGACGTCGCCGAGCACCAGCGTGACGCCGATGGCTTCGCCGCCGTCGACGATCGGGATCGCACGGGGCAGGAAGAACCGCTCGGCGCCGCCATTTTCGAAAATTTGGATCACGCTGTCATATCCGCCGGGGCCAACGGGCTGGCCGCTGTCGCGCGCCTGGCGATAGAGTTCGACGAGCTTGGCCGCATGCGTGCCGGTGATTGCGACGCCCGGCGTCAGCCCGAACAGGCGAATGGCCGTCCTGTTCGCCAGTTCCACGTGCCCGCCGACACTGACCAGTGCGACCGCATCGGGCAAGCTATCGACCGACAGCTGCGTGGTCTGCTGTGTGCGAATGATCTTGGCGCGGTCCGTACGCCGGAACTCACGCAGTTTTGTTGCCATGGCGTTGAACGCTTCGGCGAGCTGGCCGACTTCGTCGCGGCCATTGACTTGGACGACCAGGTCGAGATTGCCCCGACCGATCTCACTGGCGGACCTCGTCAACGAGCGCAACGGTCGAAGGATCGAGCGGCTGATGAGCAGCGTGAATAGCACGGCCAGCAAGATGCCCGCACCGACCAGCCCGTACAGCGTACGCTTCGCCTGCACGGCGGTGTGGCGTACCTGGCCGTCGACGGACACGATGTTCTGCAGATTCAATTCGGCAATCGCAGCCGCGAGCTTGTCGAGGCTAGCGGTGATTTCGGTTCGCCGGGCCGCAGTCGTAGCCGATTTGTAGTCAGCCCAGGCTGCTGACAGTTGATTTGCCAGATCCTGCTCGCCGGGCAGTGTGACGTTGCGGCTTTCTTCGGTCAGGGCGTCGTCGAACTGCTTGACGATTGCCACGGCCCCCTCGGCGGGCGTGTTCTTCAGGCCATGGACCGCATCGCGCATCGCCTGCGCGTAGCGAATGCTGTCGTAGTTCTCGTGGAAAATCTGTTCCAGTGTCCGGCTGTAACTGTCGAGCCGGGCGACGCTGAGCGCGCCGACGGCCAGCAGGATGACCAGCAGGCCGCCGAAGCCGAGCGCGATCTTTTTACCAATACCGAAGGACATCGCCCGATCATCAGCGAGCGGCGTGCCAATGGCTATTATTTGGTTAAGCGCCTGAAAACACTGGCATTGCATGATGAATGCGGGCAACAGCACCGGCCGCGGTCGTCGCAAAGTGCAATGGCGTGAAGGCCGAATCGTGCAAAATGCAATGCCGGTTAGATGCCGAATCTTTTGCGGCGTCGCCAGAGGGTGGCCACGTCGATGCCGAGGATGCCGGCCGCCTCGTCCAGTGTTTTGGTCATCATTAGCACCCGGCGGATGTGCATTTCCTCGAGCGCATCGAGCGACAGCAGTTGGCTGGAGGAGGGTTCACCCGCGACACCGCTTGCGACGACGGCGGACGGCAGGCCCGAGCGGCGGACCACGCCGTCGGACGAAAGGATCGTGGCACGCTCGATCGCGTTATGGAGTTCGCGGAGATTACCAGGCCAGGCGTAGGCACGAAGGGCGTCGGCCGCATCAGGCTCAATGCGGGCGATGGGCGAACGGCTCAGCGACGCCAGCATTCGTTCGGCGAGCGGAAGAATATCTTCTGCGCGTTGCCGCAGCGGGGGCATTTCGATCTGCACGACGTTCAGCCGGAAGAACAGGTCTTCACGAAATTGCCCGGCTTTGACGGCCTCGGCCAAGTTCACATTAGTCGCCGCGATCACCCGCACGTCGGCCCTGCGGGTGACGGTGTCGCCGACACGTTCATATTCGCGATCCTGCAGAAACCGCAGCAGCTTCGGCTGAAGCGCGACGGGCAGTTCGCCGATTTCGTCGAGAAACAACGTGCCGCCGTTAGCCGCTGCGACGCGGCCCGGCGCGTCGCGCGTCGCCCCGGTAAATGCGCCTTTCATGTGCCCGAACAGTTCGCTTTCCAGTAATTCTGCAGACAGCGATGGCGTCGATACCGTCGCGAACGGTCGCGCAGCCCGTGCGCTCCAGCGGTGGATAGCCTTGGCTAGCACCCCCTTGCCGGTACCACTTTCGCCATGGATGAGGAGGGTCGCGTCGCTGCTCGCTACCTGGCGGCCCAAGTCGAATGCGCGTTGGGCCTGAGCATTTCGGCTGACCAACTCGGTCGGGCCATCACGGCCCGCCTCGGCCCGGAGCTGGTCCAACTGCATTTCCATCTGCCGCAGCTCTGCCACACGCTCGACAACGCGAGATACTTCAGAGGGCGTGAACGGCTTCGGGAGATAGTCGAATGCGCCGCGCCGCATCGCCTCGACGGCCGTCCGCACTTCGGCGAATGCGGTAATGACGACGACCTTTGTCCATGGCGTCTGGGACAGCAGCTTCGGGATGACATCCAACCCGCTTTCTGTGCCCAGCCGCAGGTCGACGAATGCCAGATCGAAAGAGCGTCGGGAGGCGGTGTCGATCCCATCGGCAGCATTGCTGGCCGCCATGACCTGATGCCCATCGGCTTCCAGCGCAATAGCCAACAGCCGCCGAATGTTCGGCTCGTCGTCCAGGATCAATACGTTGAGGGAAAGCATGCGGGTTCAGACTACCGGCGGCCGGTAACCAATAATGAGGGTAATGGGAAGACGGCCCGCGGCAAAACCATCGCCGATGACAACGCGAATGGGGCGGATCTGGATCGAATCAATCAACGTCGGTCAAGGCTAGGATCGCCCGCCGGACGGCCGACGCTAGATGTGCCAACGCTGAACTTCGCGAAGGAAATCGGAGTCCATCGATCCCGACGCGTAGGATTTGCGTCGGCCGATACGGGTCCCTAATTTTCAGAACAGTTCCGAAGGATTCGAAGCCCGTCGCTCCCGGTGCACGGTGGTCACCCGATTAGTGGAAGTCGCGGGATGCGACAGCAAACTTCCCGAGCAAATGACCTAAGTCATGCAGCTTGCGGGCATGCACATGAATGACGTCGCCTTGCCGTTGGAGGGGCCCGTCGGCCTGAAGGAACATCGCGTGACGAGCGGCAGGGCGGTAATCCTCGAAGATCTGCGGGGTGATGATCAAGTTGGCCACGCCGGTTTCGTCTTCGATGGTGACAAAGACTACGCCACTGGCCGTCCCGGGACGCTGACGGATCAGCACGAGGCCCGCGACCCGGACCCAGCCGCGGTGCAGCGATCGCAGCTTCACCGCCGGGATCACACGACGGAGGTGCAGTCTGTCCCGCACGAGTGACACCGGGTGGGCCTTGAGTGACAGGCCGCCGGTGGCGTAGTCGGCCAGCACTTCCTGGCCGAGCGGCATTGGCGGCAGGTCGATGTCATCTTCGTCCGGCGGGTCCGGGAATAGCGGCAGCTGGTTGTCGGTCAAGGCGAGTGCTTGCCAAGCTGCCGGGCGCCGCGTGCACGCGACCGAGCCGAAGGCGTCAGCCTCGGCCAGACGTTCGACGGCCGTCTTGGGGAGCCGGCTGATGCGGTGGAACTGCTCGATCGATGCGAACCGCCCGTGCGTCTGCCGGCAATCAACGATACGGCGAGCGTGATCCTCACGCAGTCCCTTCACCCGCCGAAGCCCCAGCCGCAGCGCCGGGCCGCCAACACCCCAGTGACCTTTATCCGGATGGGAGGCGGCAATTGAGGGGTCACCTTCAAGGGTGCAGTCGTTGGCGCTATGGTTCACGTCGACCGGCCGAACGGGCACGCCGTGCTCGATCGCGTCGCGCACGAGCTGGGCCGGCGCATAAAAGCCCATCGGCTGGCTATTGAGCAATGAGCACGCGAAAACCGCCGGATGATGCCGCTTAATCCGGCATGACGCATACGCGCTTTCGCCGGGCTCACACCAGACCACCGTCCCGAGTATTACTGACGAACGCGCCAAGCCGGCTATGACAATCCGGAGGATTCGGCCCGCGCTCAGCAATTCATAGACATTACGGCATTCAGGGCAGGTATAATGTTTGTTGAACAGAGGGGCGTTCAATGCGGGAAGGCGGTCGGCCAGCCCCTAGTGGAGGCGACGACCGCGGCTATATCGACGGGATGCTGATTGCCGCGGCCGAGCATCTGATCGCTTGGCTAAAGACGCGCCCGCGATCGAAGCCAAGATGGCCATGCCGGATCTGCACTTGCAGGAGGACGAGGCCCGCGATTTCTCGATGTCTCGTATGCGGCATTGCGTCTTCGTGGCGCCGGGTCCGGCAGATCGCGGCGTTTACGATCTATCCCCTCTCCGTACGCGATGCCCGACACGAATGTCTGAAAATCCTGATCTCCTTTCAAGAACTGTCGGCCTATCCTCGGCAACGCCTTATCCAGGAGACCGCCATGCCCGCAGCCACGCCCGTCCCGGCGGCCATTGCTTCGCAGTCAATTACGCTGACGATTAATGGCCAGCCTCAACAACTGGACGTTCAGCCGTGGACGGTGCTTCTTGATCTTCTGCGGAACGAGCTTGATCTGACGGGCACGAAAAAAGGGTGCGACCACGGCCAGTGCGGCGCGTGCACCGTGCTCGTTGACGGCAATCGCGTTAATAGCTGCCTGCTCCTGGCGGTGATGCAGGACGGCCGGGAAATCACAACGATCGAAGGCCTTGCGACCGGCGGCGTGATCCATCCGCTGCAGGAGGCGTTCATCGAACACGACGCGTTCCAGTGCGGCTACTGCACGCCGGGCCAGATCTGTTCCGGCGTCGGCCTGATCCGCGAGGGCCATGCCAAGACCGCCGACGACGTGCGTGAATTAATGAGCGGAAACCTCTGCCGGTGCGGCTGCTACCCGAATATCGTCAAGGCGGTTGACGACGTGCGCATAAGCGAGGGGGACCCGAAATGAGAGCGTTCTCCTACACCCGTGCCGACAGCGTAGGGGCCGCCGTCCAGGAAGCGGCCGGCAACGCCAGCATCGGCGACGCCAGTCCGCTCACGAAATTCATCGGCGGCGGAACGAACTTGATCGACCTGATGAAGGCCGACGTCCTGCGACCGCACAAGCTGATCGACCTGACGCGCCTGCCGCTGAAGGAGATTGTCGAACGGCCCGACGGCGGCCTACGGCTGGGCGCGCTGGTCACCAACGCCGACACCGCCTACGACAAGCGTGTCGCAGCACGGTACCCGCTGCTGGCCCGCGCGATCCTGGCGGGGGCGAGCGCGCAGTTGCGGAACGTCGCCACCGACGGCGGCAATTTGCTGCAGCGCACGCGGTGTTATTACTTCTACGACACCGCCACGGCCTGCAATAAGCGTCAGCCCGGCAGCGGCTGCGACGCGATCGAGGGCATTAACCGCATCCATGCCGTGCTCGGCACGAGCGAGCAGTGCATCGCGACACACCCGAGCGACATGTGCGTGGCACTGGCCGCGCTTGCCGCGACGGTCAATGTCACCGGCGCCGAGGGCGATCGGCAAATCGCGTTTAAAGACTTTCACCGATTGCCCGGCGAGACGCCGGACCTGGATACCAACCTCAAGGCGGACGAAGTCATTACCAGCATTGACCTGCCGGCAGAGGGCTTTGCGAACAACTTCACGTATCTCAAGATTCGTGATCGGGCGTCGTACGCATTTGCCCTTGTCAGTGTGGCCGCGGCGCTGACGCTCGACGGCGACACGATCACCGATGCCCGCCTCGCCCTCGGCGGCGTGGCTCACAAACCATGGCGCGATGAGCAAGCCGAGCAGATGCTTGTTGGCAAGCCGGCGACCGTCGACACCTTCAAACCGGTGGCCGCGTTCGTGCTGCGCGACGCCAAGGGCTACGAACACAACGCATTTAAAATCACCCTCGCCCAGCGGGCGATCAGCAAGGCCCTGTCGCAGGCGGCCGGACTGGAGTCCGTATGATCTCGCTCCCGAAGATGCCGAAGGAACTCGGGGCCAGCGGCCCGCACATGGGCAAGAACGTGAGCCGCGTCGACGGACTGAAGAAGGTCACCGGCGCGGCCAAGTACGCCGCCGAGTTCAACACTCCGAACCTCGCCCATGGCTACATCGTCAACAGCG
>JAQGHK010000656.1 GCA_028288875.1 Phycisphaerales bacterium
TTGGTCATCGTTTTTTCGCCATCAATCACTTGGCCGAAAACGGTGTATTTGCCGTCGAGGGCTTTGGTGCGTTCGTAATCGAGGCAGACGAAGAATTGGCTGCTGGCGCTGTTGGCCCACTCGTAGCGCGGGGCGTTGCCGCCGCGTTCTTCGGGGTCGCCTTGGCGGGCCATGGAGAGGGCGCCACGGACGTGGGGGCGGTTGCTGAATTCGGCGTTGATGGTGTAGCCCGGGCCGCCAGTGCCGGCGCGGGCCTGGTCGAGGCTCAGCGGGTCGCCGGCCTGGAGGACGAAGCCGGGGATGATGCGGTGAAACGCGATGCCATCGAAGTAGCCTTCATCGGCGAGGTTCAGGAAATTGCTGACGGTGTTGGGGGCGACGTCGTAGTAGAACGCCATCGTCATCGGCCCCTGGTCGGTATCCATGACGGCGTAGCGCAGCGGCTCGATGTGCGTGACGATCGGGCCGGGCGGCATACCAGGGCGCTTGTCGCTGCGGACTTCCACCACCAGCGGCGTGCCGACGAATGCATTCGCCTCCGCCCCGCTCTGCGGCACGGCCGACAGCAGGTACGTGCCGATCGGCAGGCCGGGATACATCTGAGTGAGGTCAGCCTGTTTTGGCGAGTCAATCTTGGTGTCGACTTTGGCATCGACCTTGTGCCCGGCGAAATCGGTCAGCACCAGCGTGACGGGCGCGTCGGCCTTCACGTCGATCGGGATCCTCTGATCGGGCGCGTACCAGAGCTTCGTCGGGATAAGAACGGAAAACAGAAACAGCGTGGACATCAACGGGGTCATATGGTCTCCAGAGCACTACTTGGTGATTTCAATCGTACGCGTTGTCGTCGGCAGGCACGCGTTGTCGCTGCACGGCTGGTAGGTCAGCGACAGCTTCAGCGTGTCGTCGGCCGTCAGCGGCTGGTGCAGGCGCACGTGGAACGTGGCGGAGCCTTCGTAGATGTCGACGGGCGCTTCGGCGTAGGCGTACGTTTTCTGCTCCGCCATCGGCCGCTCGATGCCGGCGATGGCGACGTCGGGGCTGGCCAGTTCGATCGTGCTGGCCGTCAGATGCAGGCCGGGCACGATGCGCAGCTCGACGGCAATTCGCGTGTCATTCACGAACTTCCAAAGCACGTCGACCGATTGCTCGGCCAGTTCTGCCGGGGTGGCGACGCGCGAGGTTTCGCTGGTGGTCGCCTCGACGCGCAGCGGGCCGTTCTTTTCGATGAACTGGCCGATCGCCTGCACGGTGGCGCACATGCTCGGGCCGTGATGGTTCGCCTGCACGGCAAACGCGGCGAGCGCGCGGGCGGCGGTTTCGGCAAAGCCGAGCGTGTCGCACACGGTGGCCGCGATGGCATTACCGGCCGGCAGTGGGCTGTCGGCAGCAATCTTCTGGCGGACCACCAGATCGTCGGCCGACATGTCGCTGAAGAAGAACGCGCCGTCGGCAGCGTCTTCAAACCGCGCCCGCATCGTCGTGACCAGTTCGTACGCTTCTTTCGAATGGCCAAGCTCGGCCAGCGCTTCGGCGAAGAACGCGTAATCATCCAGCATCGCCAGGTGCTTGCGCACGTGGTTGGAACTGGTGCGGAAGAAGGTGCCGTCGGCTTCGCGATGTTCGTGCCACAGGTTGCCAGCGGCTTTGACGGCGGCTTCGGTGTAGCGCGGTTCATTCAGCACGCGCCCGGCGACGGCCAGGCCGCGGATGGTGAGCGCGTTCCACGAGGTGATGATTTTGGTATCGAGCAGCGGCTTTTTGCGCGACTGTCGCTGCTGGAACAGCTTCTCGCGCATCGCAATGATGTCGGGCGCGTTTTCTTCTTCGGGCTTGGCGAGGAAGAGCACGTTCACGTCCGGCTCGGCCGGCCCGTGATGCGGATCGGCGAAGTTCGGGCCGGCAGAAAGGCCATACACGGCGGCGAACCGGGCGGCCTCGCGCGGGTCCAGCACCTCTTCGACCTGCGACATCGTCCAGAGGTAGTTCAGCCCTTCGCGCGCGTCTACCTCGGCATCAAACGCCGTGTAGAACAGGCCGTCGCTGTTGGTCATTTCCGACAGGATGAAATCGAACACGCGCCGGGCGACGTCGGCGTAGCGCGGTTCGTTCAGCGTCACGCTGGCCTGTGCGTAAATGCGGCCGAGCAGCGCGTTGTCGTACAGCATGATTTCAAAGTGCGGCACCAGCCATTGGGCGTCGGTGCTGTAACGATGGAATGCGCCGCCGAGATGATCGCGGATGCCGCCGTTGGCCATCGCGTCGAGCGCGTGGCGCAGGGGTCGGTCGATCTCGGTCTTCATATCGTCAGTGACGATCTTGCTGGTCTTGGCCCAGAGGAGCAGGTCGAGGAGTGTTTCACGCGGGAACTTGGGCGCGCCGCCGAAACCGCCGAAGCGGGGTTCGTAGTCGTCGATGCAGCGGAGGAGCAGTGGCGCGATCCAGTCGGCCGACAGGGTCAGCGCTTCATCGGTGCCGCTGGGCTTGGCCAGTTCCTGCAGCACGCCCTGCAGTTGCTCGGCGGTTTTCATCACGTCGGGCTTGCTGTCGCGATACGCGTCGGCCAGGCCGGTGAGGATATTGGGGAAGCCCGGGCGGCCGTGCGCATCTTCCGGCGGGAAATACGTGCCGGCGAAAAACATGCGCTTATCCGGGAGCAGCCACAGGCTCATCGGCCAGCCGCCGGTGCGGGTAAGCACCTGCAGGCCGGTCATGTAAAGCTGATCGACATCGGGTCGTTCTTCACGGTCGACTTTGATATTGATGAACCGCTCGTTCATCAGCATGGCAATCGCCTCGTTCTCAAAACATTGCCGTTCCATCACGTGGCACCAGTAGCAGGTGCTGTAGCCGACGCTGAGAAAAATCGGCTTGTCCTGATCCCGCGCCGCGGCGAAGGCTTCTTCGCCCCACGGGTACCAATCCACGGGGTTATGCTGGTGCTGCAGCAGGTAGGGGCTGGTTTCCTTGGCAAGACGATTGGGTTGATGCGGGCTCACGCCAATATCTTAGTCGAAGATTGGCGAGGAAATGTAACCGTCTTGCCGTTGCATTACGGGCTATTGGAGTGCAACGTATGCGGCACGCGGCCGATTCGGCTGGCGCGGGTCTGAAGGAACTGTTTGGGAGGAACGATTATGAAACTGCGTCCGAACTATCTCCGTTCGAATTATCTCGCCGCGTCGCTGGTGCTGGCCCTGGCGGCTGCGGCCCCTTTTGCTGCCGCGCAGGATGCGCCTCCGCTGATCACTGAAAACAACGTCATCGCCGGCACGATTAATATCGATTTCGGCACGCGCACGAATCTGGATACCAGCGGCGATCTGAAAAAAGATTCCGCCGCCCTTGGCGCGAAGGACAGCTACAAACTGAACCTGACAGTGGCCAAGACAACTGAATACAGCGGCGAAGTCATCCGCCAGCCGAAGCTGTACAGCAGCATCCTCGGCCGCACGAAGCAGGACGGCCGGTTGTACTACAACTTAAACATCGCGGTGATGAACCCGAAGGACTTGTCGCAGAAGCGCGTTGTCGGCAAATGGGTCGGCGAAGTGCCGCTGGACACCAAGTCCGGCGCGTACGACCTGTCCGCCGGCCGGGCGAATGAAACGCCGCTGCGCGTGGCGATCGATGCCGTCGGCCAGGCACAAGCGTTCACGGACCCGTTCGCCGGCAAGCTGATCGGCAAGCCGGAGAAGAAGGAAGCCCTCGGCTCGATGCTCTACAAGCGCGTCGTCGGCGGGAAGGAAGTCACGCTGCAGATCAAAAAGGCCGACCCGATGACCTTCCAGGGCATCGAACTGGCCAAGGGCCCGGTCGGCATCTACCCGCGCACCACCGTCAACGGCCGGCTGGACTTCGATTACGAAACCAGCAACTACCTGACGGACGGCATCACTTTCAACTACACCGTCAACGGCAAGGAGATCAACGACAAGATCACCGGCAGCATCAAGTGGGTGGAAGACGCCAACTATAAGACCAACGGCAAGGGCTACTACGACTTCAACCTTCGCTTCAACGAAGAGAAGAACAAGCCCGCCCAAGGCGAAGGCGCCGCGTTCGAAGGCCAAAGCGACGAAGCCGCCTTCTTCAGCGTCGACAACGCCATCCCCTGCCTGACCGGCACGATCGAATACGTGGACACCTTCAAGCCCGGCGAAGAAACGGTGGCCGCCAGCAAGGTGACGTACAAACTGAACGCGAACAAGCTGACGCGTCAGCAGATCGTGAACTTCTTCAAGTTGTGGGTTGTGGCCATCGGGCCGACGAACGACGACTGATGAAAGGGCTAGCAGCTAGCAGCTAGTAGCTGATAGCTGATAGCTGAAGACTAAAACACGGCGGGCGAAGCGAAAGCTTCGCCCGCCGTTTTCTGTTTCTCGTTCCCTCTTCCGGTATGGCCGGGAGAGGGTTAGGGTGAGGGTGAGGGCCGCCGACAGTGTGCTTGATCGAAGCCGGCGACTTGTGACGACAAAATCACTCTGCGGTTGAAGCCATTTCTGCAGATCGCGTTGATTCGTCGCCGCGGCCCTCACCCAACCTCTCCCGGCCATACCGGGAGAGGAGCCAGAGGCCGACCGCGATCGTTACACAATCTCCAGCGTCGGCCCCGTCTGCATGTTTCGCCGAGTGACGGCTTCGATCAGGTGGCCGACGATCTCGTCGAGCGACGCCTTCAGTTTGGCATCGCCTTCATAGTTCGCATG
>JAQGHK010000707.1 GCA_028288875.1 Phycisphaerales bacterium
CAATGAGTTAGGGTTTTGGGCCTTAAGCCGCTCATACCCGGAGGTCGGAGGTTCGAATCCTCCCCCCGCTACTGACCTCGGAACGCAAGCCACCCCTAACCGGGTGGCTTGCTCCATTTGGGAGACCGACGGCACTCCCCCGTGACCACAGACGGCCAAGCAGTTCGCCAATGTCTCATACAGATCGCTCTCGACGCGCACGACGTTGAATCGTTGCCCGCCACGTCGCCGCTGCGCGGCCTCGGTAAGGTGACGCTCGTCCTCGCCGCTGGCGAGTCGCTGAACGGTCGGACCGGGCTGGAAGTGTATGATCGATCGACCTGAAGCTTTCGACGGCTTAGGTTGATGGCGGAGGTTTGCATGAAACTTTCGGTGATGACGCTCGGTTGTCCGAGTTGGGATCTGGAAACCGTCATTCGTCGCGTGGCGGAATACGGCTATGACGGGATCGATTTCCGGGGTGTTGGCGACCAACTCGATGTCACGCGGCTGCCCGCATTTACGACGGACGCCGCCACGACTCGGCGGCTGCTCGCGGATCACGGGCTATCGGTCAGCGGCATCAGCAGTAGCATTCGCGTCTGCGATCCGGCTCTTCATGCGGAATCGCTTGATGAAGCGAAGCGCACGATCGACGCGGCGCTGGCCGTCGGCGCGCCGAACATTCGCGTGTTCGGTGAAGGGCGGCCGGATGTCGATGGCTACGCGGTGGCCGCGCGTGCCGGCGTCGATTGCATGCAGGCGATTCTCGCGCTGCCAGATGCCGCGCGGTTGCGCTGAAATTTTGAGACGCACGATCACTGGGTACGCAGCGAGCATTGCCGTCTGCTGCTCGACGCCGTCGCCAACCCTGCATTCGGCGCGGTTTGGGATGTTGGCCACACACGCCGCGTCGGTGGCGAATCCCCGCAACAGACGCTCGCGGCCTTGCGGGATCGGGTGCATTACGTGCACCTCAAGGATGCCGTTCCTGCCCAAGGCCACGCCCATGCGATGGCGGACGGCTGGCGGTACGTGTTGCCGGGCGAGGGGACTTTGGCGCTCGGCGAGGCGGTCGCCGTATTGAGCGATCAGGGGTACGACGGCTGGCTAGTCTTTGAGCACGAAAAACGCTGGCACCCTGAACTGGAAGAGCCGGACGTCGCGTTTCCGGCATTCGTCCGGTGGGCGAAAGCACAACTCCGTTAAAGACTCAATCTTTTCCGCCACGCCGTTCGCCAGAGATTGTGTTACTGGCCCAGCTTCTTTCGAAACAGGTCGATCGCCAAGCGGTAGCACGTCATGGCTAGATCAGGGTCGTAGCGAGCGCCTTCATCGCGCAGGAAGGCGTGCTGGCCATTGAATTCGTGCCAGGTGAAATTGACGCCGGCGGCGGTCATGGCGTCGTAGACGATTCGGCGGCCGTCCTGCGAAATGTGCGGGTCCTGGCGGCCCCAGATCATCAGCATTTCGGCGCTCAGTTCCTTCATCCGGTCGAGCGTGTTGTCATTCATGCCTTGGCCGAGGCCGCGTTTGTGGATATCGGTGGCGTAGAAGCAGACGCCGGCCTGCACATTCGGGCTCATGGCGGCGCGAAAGCTGAGGTGGCCGCCGATGCAGATGCCGATGGTGCCTAGGCGGCCGGTGCAATCGGGGCGGCTGGCTAAGTGCTGAAGGACGGCGCGGGCGTCGTCGTCGTAGCTTTGCAGCGTCTTGGTTGTCTTCAGCGCATTGCCGCGATCCGCACCGGCCTGGTCATACGCCAGTACCGTGCCGGCGGGTTCAAACTCGTGATAGATCTCCGGAACGGCGACGACGAAACCATGCCCGGCGAGCAGGGCGGCCGTTCGGCGGATGGGGGCGGTGATCTGGAAGATTTCGGAAAAGAACACCAGGCCGGGATAACGGCCGGGCTCGGCGGGTGCGAAGACGTTGGTTCGCATCGGGCCGGTCGGTGTGGTGAGTTCGACGGGCGGAAGTTCTTGGACAGTCATCGCGATCGCTCCTGAGGAATGGGCCGTCGCAGGATAGCGGAGCGGTAGGCTACTCACGAGGCAGCAAACACAGAGGGCCTGAAGGTTAGCCTGCAGGCCCTAAGTCGTTCGATCTTTTGGTCTTGATGGTGGCAGGGGACTGCCGTCCGCCGCCGACCGCTGCGTTTTAGGCATTTGAGATCAACTGTGCCCCGGCCCAGTCGACGTGGCAATAATCAATATTGCCCGCGACGACGGCCTTCACCACCAGGGTAAGCGTGGTGACGCCGGTGACGTTGAGGCTAATGCTCTTGGCCGGGTCGGTGTTGATCATGGTGCCCGAGTCGTAGATCACTTGGCCATCGGCGATGACCTGGAAGTAGACCGGATCGGATGGCTTGCCGGCGGTGCGGTTGTCGTAGCCGATGTCGGATTGGAAAGTGGTGTAACCGCCGGCCAGATTGTAGACAATCGTGCTGTCGGCGTGGGTGCCGATGCCGCTTGCGTAGTCCACGCCGCCGATGTTCAGCGGGTCGCCGGAGGCGTTCAGGTTCTTCTGAACACTACCGTAGCCGGCGGTGGCGCTCGTCCAGTTTAGCGAACTGAGCTGGGTGGTGATTGCCGTCGCGGCGATCGGCTTGGCACTGACCGTGGCCGAGTTAGCCGAGTCACCGGCCGTGTTGCTGGCGCGGATGCGATAGAAGTACGTGGTGGTGTTGGCTAGGCCCGTGTCGGTGTAGGACAGCACCGTTGCGGCGACCGTGGTCAGCGGCGACCACGTCGTGCCATCGAGTGAGCGTTCGATCTTGAACGCCGTCGCGGCCGAACCATTGCCGGCCGCCCAGGCGAGCTTGATGGAGGTCGTCGTCAGGCCCGCGGCCGTGACGTTAATTGGGGCAGCGGGAAGCTGTAGCGCGCTGAGGAGGCGAGCGCCGGCCCAATCCGCATGGGCGTAGTCGATATTGCCGTTCACGCTGGCGGCCGTCAGGGTCAGCGTCGTGACGCCCGTAACGTCCAAATTCAGGCTCTTCACCGCGCCCAGGCTGGTGACGATGCCCGAGTCATACAGCGTTCGGCCGTCGCCGATGACTTTGAACTGGACCGAACCCGTGCCCTTGCCGACAACTTCGTCATCGACACCGACATCGGACAGGAAGCTCGTGTACTTGCCAGCCAGGTTGTAGACGATGGTGCTGGCGGCGTGCGTGCCGATACCGCTGGCGTAGGTGGTGCCGCGAAGCTTGATGGCGTTGCCGCCGATGCTTAAGTTTTTCTGCACCGTGCCGTAGCCGGCTGTTGCGCTCGTCCAGTTCAGGCTGCTGAGCTGCGTGACGACGCTGGCGGCCGAGACTGTTGTGGCGGAAACCGTAGCCGAGGGTGCAGAGTTGCCGACCGCATTGACCGCATAAACGCGGTAGTAGTACTTCGTGCCGGCGGCAAGGCTGTTGTCGGTGAATGTGGTAGCCGAGGTGCCGAGCGTGGCGACGGTCGCGAAGTTGATGCCATCGACCGACCGTTGAACGATCTGCGAGGTGGCGTCAGTTGCGGTGATCGTCCAGTAGACGCGAATCTGCGTCGAAGTCAGCGCGGTTGCAGCAACAGCGCTCGGGGCCGACGGCACTGTCGGTGCAGCAAAGATATCGATCGTTGAGGTGGCCCACGGCGAGAAGGTCTCGATGCCGCCCTTGGCGTAACGCCACGCGGTGGCTTTGGAAGCGTTGCCGTAAACGCTGTCGCCGGTGCCCGGGCCGTCGCCGCTCGGGCCGCTGGCCGCGCCCCAGTAGTTACCGGTAGCGTCAAACGCGCCGTCGTAAACCGACTGATTGAACACCACGCCGAGCTTACCGCCGGAAGTGGTGCCGTTGCCGTAGATGTTGTTCTTGGTCACGACGAAACCGGAACTGTCGCCGGGCGTGCCGTTGCTATCGACGGCCACGCCGGGGCCGGTGTTCGCGAAGATGTTGTTCTTGGTGATCGTGACGTTGTGGTTGTTGCCTTCGAAGCGAACGGCACCGCTGTACCAATCGCGCGATGTGGTGACGCTGTTGCCCTGGATCAGCACGCCGGTGGTGTTGAAGAACAGGATGCCTTTGCCGTTGCCCGATTCCGTATTGTTCGTGAAGCGAATGTTCGACTGGCGACCAGCCGTTTGGGCTTCGAACGCGACGGCCGCTTCCAGGCCGGTGGTGCCGGAACCGCCGGTGTTACCCTTGAAGGTGTTGTTATCGATGGTGACGTTCGTCAGGTTCGTGCCGGCGATTTCGCCATCGGTGTAGATCCCACGGCCCCCGTTGATGCCGGCGTTGTTGTTGTTCTGGAACAGGTTGTTCTGAATCAGCGCCGGGACCGTCGTGCTGTTATTGGCGAGGAAGATGCCGGCCACGTTATTCTGAACAATGTTGTTCCGAATCGTGGTGCCGTACATGTTTGGGGCGATGACGATGCCCGCGCCGCGCGTGGTGGATTTATCGGTTTCGCCTTGGACGGTGAAGCCGTCGATCGTGACATTGTTGGCGGCGATATAGAAGCTGGCGGTGCGGGCTGTGCCGCTGGCGCCGCCGGTGAGGATGCTTTCGCCGGTGGTGCTGCGGGTGCGCGCATCGACGCCGGTCTTGGCGCCGCGGATGGTCAGCGTCTTATTGATCGTGACCTGCTCGGCATACGTGCCGGCGTCCACAGTGATGACCGCGCTCGGCGAGGCCGCGTTCACGGCCGCCTGGATCGTGGTGTAGTTGACCGCGCTGCCGACGATATGAGCCGCGAGATATTTACGCGATTCAATGGTTTCGAAGCGAGACGGGTAGACCGGAATCGATTTGCGAGTTGCCACGGAACTTAGCTTTCGTAAAGACAAACTATTGAGAACGCGTTGTTACGCGAGGTGCCCCAGACGTCCGACGAAAATACGACATTTCCCTTAGTAGGCGTCGAAGAATTGCAGTCCTGACACGCCGATTTTGCCTACTGCTTTGATAAACGACGTAGTCTGTACCAGACGTAGCGATCAACCGGCCTATGCCGACCCGTGCTGGATTATGCCGCGAGCACTTGGCGGATGGCCAGCAAAAAGAGAGCAAACAATGCGAAATGTGGTTTTAAGCAGCTGAGGCGCGTGAAAACGAGAGCGGCCGGGCGGAAAACCGCTCGGCCGCATGATTGCTGGAATATTTCGATCCGGTCAGTCGTTCAAAAGCCGTTCAGCGGCCGCCAACGGTCAGCGGCACCGGCTGCGGTGTCGGCACGTAGCTCGGTTCGACCGCCAACTGCAGCGGCCGACGCTTGCCGGCGGGGGGCAGGCCTTCTTCATCGATGATCCGCTGGATGGCCATGATGCCTTCGATTAGCGTTTCCGGGCGCGGCGGGCAGCCGGGCACGTAAACATCAACGGGCATGAACTGGTCAATCCCCTGGATCGTGGCGTAGGCGTCAAACACGCCGCCGGTGCTGGCACAGGCGCCCATGCTGATGACCCATTTCGGCTCGGTCATCTGCTGATAGATGTGCTGAAGGATCGGCATCATCTTAATCGTGACCCGGCCGGCGACGATCATCAGATCACTCTGACGAGGGCTGAACCGCATGGCCTCAGCGCCGAAACGGGCCAAGTCATAGCGGCTGCTGGCGGTTGCCATCAGCTCAATGCCGCAGCACGCCGTCGCAAACGGCATCGGCCACAGGCTGCTGCGGCGCGACCAGTTGACCACACGCTTGAGCTGGGTGGTCAGGACGTTGTCGGGCAGGTGGTGCGGGTCGTACATGCTGCGAACATTCTAGGAAAACAGACACTCAATGTCGATTCGCTGCCGTTTCTGAAAACGCGCGATCGAATCAGCGTTTTTCCGCGTAGCTGTGCAGAAACTGCACGAAGTTCGCCAGAATTTTGTTGCCGGCCCGCTCGTAGCGAGCATAGTTCGCTTCGGTATCCGCCTTCAGTTTTGATTCGGCATCCGCACCCAGCACATCAATGGCCTGCTGCCGATTGCCGGCAATAATCGCCTCAATACCCGGCCGATCTGATTCCATGTGGAACTGGAAGCCGAACTGGCGGTTTTTGAAGCGGAACGCCTGATTGCGACACGTGCGCGTGCTGGCCAGCAGGGCGTTGCCGGTGGGCGGCGGCGGGCCGGGCGGTGGGCTCGCCGGCTTCGGGAAGGCCGGCAGATCGAAGGTATCGAAGTGCCAGTGGAACATCGGCGTGGCATCGATCAGGCCGTAGACGATCGGCTCCGTGCCGCCGGGGAAGGGCAGGTTGATCGGGCCCCAGCCGATTTCCGGCATCGGGACAATCGGCTCGACCGGCTTGGGCGGTTGGCCCGGGCCGCCGGGCGGGCCCATTTTGACGTTCGGATAGACCTTCGCGCCGGCCGCGTGGGCCAGCAATTGGGCGCCGAGGCAGATGCCCAGCGTAGGGCGGTCTAATTCGACATGCCGCTTAAGCAGTTCGATTTCCTTGGCAAGGAACGGATAAGCGTCACTTCCGGCATCCGCCACGCTCATAGGCCCCCCCAGGACGATCAGGACGCGGATCTCCTCCAAGTCGGTCGGCACTTCGTCGCCGCGGTAGAGATGCCGTACTTCGGTGGGGATGCCGAAATCGCGGAGGACGGGAATGATTCGACCCGGGCCTTCGTGCGCCACGTGCTGGAGGATGATCGCCTTGCTCATGCGGGGGCCGATCTTGTCGTGCCCCGGCGGCGTGTCAAGTTGCGTGCCATTGCATCACACGATCATCGGATGATGCATGCGGGCATCATCCGTCATAAACGGACCGGCGTTTTGGCCGACAAGGCATGATTATCGGCCTAGGATCGGGTGGCACCGGCTTTGACCGGTATCGTATATGAAGTCGCTGTTGTTGATTTTGTCGCTCACGGCCGCTGCGGTTTCTACAACGGGTTGTGCGTCGTCCACAGCATCAGACGAAAAGCCCGTGGCCACGGTAAGGACGTATCAGCCGTCCGGGGCTTCGGCCTTAGCATTTGACCCGCCGATCGCCTCCGCGCAACCTTTGCCCTCCTTCGATCGCGCCGGGCGGGCCCCTGAAGCCTTCGCCGGGTACGAAGATCAGGTCACCACGACCGCCTACACCCACCAACGGGACGAAATCCGCGTTTACAACGATTCTGGCCGGCTGGAACGCCGGGCGTACTACGACCGCACCAGCATCACCCGCCGCTAAACACTGTTAACTGTTGGTCCCGACGTTTTTGCTTGCGTTCAACGCCAGAGCGCGACACACTGGTGTAAGTCGGGAACACTTCAACGCTTAACCCACTTCAGGCGGGGCTCGTCATGGCGACCATCACGAAGAAAGAACTGATCGACCGTATCGCGGATTCCACCAATGAACGGCGGGTCCAGGTCAAACGGGTCGTCCAACAGTTCCTCGATGAAGTCATCGGGGAACTCTCTAAGGGGAACCGTCTGGAGTTCCGCGACTTCGGCGTCTTTGAATGCAAGGTTCGCAAGGCCCG
>JAQGHK010000017.1 GCA_028288875.1 Phycisphaerales bacterium
AGACGAGCGGAATCAATAGCGTGCCGATGGCCAAGACCACAACGGCACTCCAAGCCAGCCGCATCGCCCAGCCGCCCGGCGATGCGGACGGCGGTGCGTACTCCAGCGGGACTACGGAAACGGGTGACCGTGAATCCTCTTGATCCACCATGGACTGACTTTATTGAAGTTTTTCTTTGAGCCGTTCCTGCACCAGCTTCGCGTTGAAGCCGCGGCCTTGCTTCATCACCATGCCTGTGAGCGCGCCGAGGGCGGCCACTTTGCCGCCGCGGTATTCCTGCAGTGGCTTGGGGTTCTGGGCGATCATGGCGTCGATGGCGGCGTCGATGGGGCCGGTGTCGCTGCTTTGGATCAGGCCCAAGTGCGTCGCGAGTTCCACCGTGCTGTCCGCCATCGCCGTGCCGGCTTCGGCGAGCTTGTCGAATAGGGGCAGCGCATTGCTGGCGGCGATTTTGTTCTCGTCGATCAGCTCGGCCACATCGCGTACCCGGCCGGGCGGGATGTCGAGGTCGTAGATCGCCTTTTTCTTCAGGTTACTGATCTGGGCGAGCGTGTTGATGATGAGATTGGCGGCCCGCTTCGGGTTCGCGCCGAGAATGACGATTTCATCGAAATAATCGCCGAGCTTACGGTCGCCGGCCATGGCGCTGGCGTCGGCCGGGTTGAGCGACGAGGCGTAGCGCAAGCGACGTTCAGTCGGGCTTTCGCCGATCTGGCCCTTTAGTTCGGTCAGCCATTCTTCGCTGACTTCCACCGGCATCAGGTCGGGATCGGGGAAGTAGCGGTAATCGTGGGCTTCTTCTTTTTCCCGCTGCAGGAAGGTTTCCTGCTTATCGTCGTTCCAGCCGTGCGTGGCCTTCTTGCCGAGGGTGCCGGTTTCCTCCCACTCGCGGATCTGGCGTTGAACTTCGTAGGCGACGGCTTTTTCAAGCACGCTGAAGCTGTTCAGGTTCTTAATTTCGGTGATGGCGGTCTTGTGGACCTTGCCTTCAGCATCCGTGATGTGGACGTTGATGTTCGGCTCAAACCGCATGTGGCCGAGCTGCATCTGGCCTTCGCTGACGCCGAGGTGCTGCACCAGCTTCTGCAATTCCTGGCCGAAGTTGCTGACGTCTTTGGGGTCTGATAAATCGGGTTCCGTGACGACTTCCAGCAGCGGCGTACCGGCCCGATTCAGGTCGACGATGCTGTAATCGATGTGGTAGCCGCCCGGAGCATCGTGCAGCAGCTTGCCGGCGTCTTCTTCCAGATGGGCCCGACGGATGCGCACCGTCTTCGGCTGGCCATCCGCACCCGTCATTTCGAACAGTCCTTCGTAGCAGAGCGGCAGGTCGTACTGGCTGATCTGGTAGTTTTTGGGCAGGTCGGGGTAGTAGTAGCTTTTGCGGTCCCACTTGGTGAACTTGGCGATCTTGCAGCCCAGCGCCAGGCCGACCTTGATGCTGCTTTCGACGGCCTTCTTGTTCATGACTGGCAGCGTGCCGGGCAGGCCGAGGATTTGTTCATCGACGGCGGTGTTCGGCTCGGGCGGGGCCTGGCCGACTTTCAGCGCGCCGCTGGCGTTGGCGACGCCGGTGAACATTTTGGTCTTCGTCGAGAGCTGAACGTGGATTTCGAGGCCCACCAGCACTTTGTGCGACACGCATTTGCGATCCGGCATAGGGGGGCCGAGTATACGTTTTCTGTCCGCCGGCGACAGGCTTGCGTAGAATCGGGCCGCCATGATTTTGATGCCCTTCGCGATGACCCAACTTGCCCCCCTGTTAGCCCAGGCCGGATCCGACTCCGGCGTGTTTGACGTGCTGTATGCGGTCGTCCTTATTCTGATTGGCGTGGCGCTGCTGATTGGCGGCGTTGCCGTCATCCGGAAGCGGTTCTCGGCCGCCGAAGAGACGGACGCCGCCGCCGGCTTTTCGCTCAGCAGCATGCGGCAGCTGGTCAAGGCCGGGAAGATGAGCCAGGAAGAGTACGACCGCGCCAAGGAGCAGATCGTCGCCGCCATGCACAAGGCCGAGGCCCGGAAGGTGGCCGAAAAGGCCGTCGCCGCCGAGCGGGCGCTGCAAAAAACAAAAGGGATTCCCCCCGGCAGCGCGACCGGCACCGATAGCGGTTATGTTCCCCCGGCCCCCCCGGTTTGACCGCCCGACGCGGTTTTCGGTATTCTGCGGACGGCGATATTTGTTTTTTAGGCGAGGAGCCGCTTTTGACACGCACCCGGTTGACGTTGACCCTGCTCGCGGCCGCGCTTTGCGGCTGTGCTACCCAGACCAAAACCCAACGACAGGTCGGCGATATCGCCCCCGGGTCGTTTGAAGTCTCCTGGACCGCTGACACCGGCGTAAAGGCGCTTCAGCAGTTCTATTACACCGGCGACACCATCTTCCTGTACGACAAAGGAAACGTGGTCAGCGCCTATGACCCGAACGGCGGCCTGAAGTTCCGCACCACCGTCGGCGATAATGGCGATCTGCTTCGCGAGCCGATGGTTCAACCGAACCGCATCATCATCCCGACCGGCGGCACGTTGGAACTGCTGACGCAAAAGGGAGTGAAGACGCAAGGCTTCGTCCTGCCGCAGCCGATTCGCTCGCCCGGCGTAGCGGTCAATGATTTCGTCTACTTCGGCTCCGACTCCGAAACCGGTGGCCGGCTGTCGGCGGTGGACCTCACCCGCAAATACTACGTGAACCGCTGGACGGCGCTCACCGGCATCATCACGACCAAGCCGGCGCTGTCGGACGGCATCCTGTACTGCGTGACCGATGACGGTCGCGTCTACGCGATCAATCAGGACAAGACGCCGATCTGGGGCCCCGGGCCGGAAATGCCGGACGGCATCTTCCACACCGATGGCAAGATCATCGCCGCCGCCAAGGCCGACGAGACCGGCGTGTACGTCGCCTCGATGGACACCAAGCTGTATTGCCTGTCGCCGAATACCGGCCACGTTCGCTGGCAATACTTTGCCGGTGCGCCGCTGACCACTGCCGCCATCCTGACGTCCGACACCTGCTACCTGCAGGTCGAGAACAAGGGAACGGTCGCCCTGCCGAAGAAATCCGGCGAGCGTTTAGTGACGGCCAAATGGGAATTCGCCGACGGTGCCCAAGTGGTGGCCGACGACGCGAAATACGCCTACATCCTGACCACGCGCGGCTCCATCGCCGCCGTCAATAAGGCCGACGGCGCTCTGGCGTTCGAGACCAAGCGGACGGACATTGTGAAGGCCGGCACCAGCCTGGATCCTAAGAACCCGGCCGTCTACGCCTTCACCAAGAGCGGCACGCTGATCTGCATCAAACCGGTTCTCAAGACCGGCGTGGTCGGCGAACTGGCGATGCTGAGCGAAAAGTAAACCGCGCCGAATATTTTCAAACCCGTTAGCGGCCTCGCTGGAGAAATCATCTTCTCCGGCGAGGCCGCTGACATTCGCCGCGACCGCGGGCGCTCCAGACGATATCATCCCGCTATGGCCCGCCCCGCCGCGTTCATCGTCGTCGCCTTGCTGACCACGGCCGCGCTGTCGACAACCACGTTGGCGGCGGGCGAGTCGATCAATGATCTCATCGATAAACTCGGCGACCCCGAGCCCGCCGTTCGGCAGTCCGCATTCGACCATCTCAAGGCCATGGGCAACCACGCCACGCAGGCGCTCCGTAAGGCCGCCCACGGGACGCGCCCCGCCATCGCCGACGCCGCCGCCGAACTGCTGATGGCCGGCCGCTGGTGGACCGCCGAAGACCCGCCCAACCTCCGCAAAGTCCTCCTCAATTACGGCCAGCTCTCCGTGACCGACCGTGCGGAACGCGTTAAAAAGCTGATGGCCGACCGGCTGCCGGATTATCGCCGCGTCGTCGTTCGCGTCCTGACCCAAGACCCTGCCGATGAAGTCGGTTGGCGCGCCCTCGAAGAGGTCAACGGCGATCCGGCGTGGGACGCGGTGCTGTCGGCGGTCGATCTCGATGCCCTGCCGCCGGCGCTTCTCCTTCAATTGGCCAAATCCAAGGCCCACGCCGGCGATATGGCCACGGCCGTGAAGCTCGCCCGCCGCGTGCTCCTGCAGGAACAGCAGGCCCCGACGTCCTCCGGCCAGTGGCTGAGCTGGGCCGTTCGCATGGTCGTCGACGCCGAAGTGCAGGACGCCCACTTCGACGCCGCGGCGGACTTCCTTCGCGAGCAGTTCGCCCGCAGTGATGGCACCACCGGCAGCCAGAGCGATCTTCTGGATCAATTGCTCGACCTGCACATCCGCTACGGCCCGCTGCCGGGCCTCGCCGAGGATCTGCGCCGGGCGGATACGGACAGCGAACCGCACAGCACCTTCGCGCTCGCCCTGATGGCCGGGCGGCTCGGCCTGCCGTCCGCTCAGGCGATGCTGCTATCCGCCGGCATCGCTGATCGGCCGAGCGAAAGTCAGCCCGACCGCGCGGCCCGGCTCAGCGACACCGCCGACTGGCTCGCCCGATCCGGATACAGCGACGCCGCCTGCCGCGCCTACGACCGCGTCACCGCCAGCGACGCCCCCAACCAGCGTATTCGCGTCGCCGTCGCTTACGCGCGGATGAGCAAGCTCCACTTCGCCGCTGGCCGACCGGCGCTGGCCGGCGACGCGCTGCAGCGCGCGATCAACAACCAGGACGGCCCGCTCGAGATCACCAACAATGGCGTCAGAGAAATCTGGGCCATGGAAGACGAGCAGGCCCACGTCTATTGGTACTACCTGCTCGACGCCCGCGCCCGCGGCGATGAGGAGGCCGTGAAGAAGCACGCCCGCAGCCTGATCGCCAGCGGGTCGACCGACAGCAGCGTCTTCCTCGACGCCCTGCCCAGCCTTTCGGACGCGGCCAGCACGGAGGAAGTCGACGCGTACTTCGACCGCGTCTTTGAACGGGCCCGCGCGCGCGTGGATGAATCGCCGGCCGAGCCGGTGTTCCTGAACGACCTGGCGTGGCTGTGCGCGCGATCGAATCGGCATCTGGACGAGGCCGTGAAATGGGGCGAACGCGCCATCGCCCTCGTGCCGAATTCGGCGTATCTCGACACACTGGCCGAGGCGAAGTTCCGCACGGGGAAGATCAAAGAGGCCATCGCGCTGGAAACCAAGGCCCTGAAAGACCAGCCGGAAGACGAGCCTTTCATGAAAGTGCAGCTCGACCGCTTCCAGAAAGCCGCGACGACCCGACCGAATGATTAGTTTCGAGCACGGGAGCGCCTCTGGCTCCCTCTCCCGGTATTGCCGGGAGAGGGCTGGGGTGAGGGCTTTCGACGATGATATCGGGGAACGAACCCGAGCTGACGTTCGATGCGACCCGGTCGAAGCCCTCACCCTACCCTCTCCCGGCAATACCGGGAGAGGGAATACTCACGCGCCTGCGACCGCTTCGATCGCCTCCGCGATCGCCGCGAGATTATCCGCCCCCGCATACCGCTCGCCATTGATGAACAGCGTCGGCGTGCCCCGCACGCCACTGAGTTGCCCGCCTTTGTAGTCGGCCTCCACGCGTTTCAGGTATTGCCCGCTACCCAGCTCATGTTCAAACCGGTACACGTCCAGTCCCAGCTTCAGCGCGTGATGCGTCAGGTCCGGCGGATTCAGATGATCCTGATGCCGGTACAGCAGATCATGCATCGGCCAAAACTTCCCCTGCGACCCGGCCGCCTCCGCCGCCTGGGCGGCCACCGACGCGTGCCGGTGCACCGTGAACAGCGGGAAATGCCGGAACGCGAACAGCAGCCGGTCGCCGAACTGTTCCCGCAGCGCGTCAATCATCGGATACATCCGCAGGCAGTCCGGGCACTCGTAGTCGCCGTATTCGACGAGTTGCACGGGCGCGGACCACGGGCCAATCACGTGGTCGCGATTCTGATCCAAGGGGACGGCTAGACGGTTCGGGCGTTCTTCGATCGACATCAATCGATATCGTAGCACGGCTGGCGGCCGGCGATCGATCACGGCCGAACCGCGTCGATTTACCGCTTGCCGAACCGCACGTCCGCCCACACCGCTGCGGCCAGAATCGCCCCGCGGATGATGTTCTTGGCTTCGGGGCCATAGCTCAGCAAGGTCATGCCATTGATAAGAGCCGTCACAATCAGGGCCCCCATCAGTACGCCGCCGACCGTGCCCCGGCCGCCCTTGAGGCTGGTGCCGCCGATGACGCACGCGGCGATCGCGTCGAGTTCCAGATTCGTGCCGACCGTAGTCGTCGATGCACCGGCGTAAGCCGTCTGCAGGAAACCGGTGAGGGCCGTCACCAGGCCGATCATGCCGAACGCAGCGATGACCACGCGCGTCACGGGCACGCCGCTGACGACGGCGGCTTCTTCATTCCCGCCGATCGCGTACAGATAGCGGCCGTACGGCGTATCGCGCGTCAGCACCTGAACGAACGTCGCCACCACGCCGAGGATGACGGCCGCGATCGGCACACCCTGGTACGCGTTACAGCTGAGCACGAACAGCAGGATGACTTGAGCGGTGACGAACGTGCGAAGGAACGACAGCTCACCGTCGACGGCCACGCCGGCACCGCGAAGGCGCTTGAACGAGGCGAATGCTGCGATCGCCATGACCGCGATCACGACACCGGCCAGCAGCAGGCCCGCGAGCGGTGGCAGGTTGTAGGTCGTGAGCAGGGAGAACAGATTGGTCTCGCCGCCGCGGACGACGGGGATGGTGCCGTTGTTGATGACGTACCAGTGCAGCCCGCGGAAAATCAGCAGGCCGCCGAGGGTGACGATGAACGCAGGTACGCGCTGCGTCACGATCAGCGTGCCCATCGCCAGCCAGAGCACGAGCGCCGCGAGGGTGACCACCGCCAGCGCCGCCGGTGCGGGCCAGCCGAGTTTGAAGATCAGTACCGCCGCCGCACCGCCCAGCAGGCCTGCCCCACTGCCGACCGACAGATCGATATGGCCCGGCAGGATAATCAGCAGCATGCCCAGCGCCAGCACCGCCGTCAGCGACAGCTCAATCGCCAGGTTCGATAGATTGCGCGCGCCGAAAAACGCCGGCTCGCTCCAGCCGAAGTACGCGCCCAGCAGCAGCAGCACGCAGGGCATGATGATGACGCGGGCGTCCAGCCCACGCGGGGCGCCCTCCGTGGAGACGATCGGTTTGGTTGCGACGACACTCATGCTATTCCCGTCTCGACCGGAGTCAGTTTGTCCGCCATCGCGGCCGCCAGCAGCTTCTCCTGCGTCGCCTCTTCCCGCGTGAACTCGCCGGTGATGTGGCCTTGGCTAAGCATCACGATGCGATCGCTCATGCCCATCAGCTCCGGCAATTCACTACTCACCAGCACCACGGCCCGGCCTTGCGCCGTCAGCTCGTTGATCAATTCGTACACTTCGATTTTCGCGCCGACATCAATGCCGCGCGTCGGCTCATCCAGCAACACCACGCGTGGGTCGGTCAGCAGCGATTTGCCGATGACGACCTTCTGCTGATTGCCGCCCGAGAGGCCGCCGACGATCGTTTCCAATCCCGGCGCTTTCACCCGCAACGATTTAAACACACCGCGGCTGCGTTCGGCTTCGGCAGGCACGTTCACGATACCCAACGCACCCGGGCCGTTGGTGACGGCAGGCAAGCTGCTGAGCGACATGTTGAAACCGATGCTGCGATCCAGCACCAGGCCGTAGCGTTTGCGATCTTCGCTGATCAGCACCAGGCCGCGATCGATCGATTCGCTGGGCGTGTGCCGCGCGGATAATGGCTTGCCGTCAAGCGTCACCGTGCCCGCCGTGCGCCGGCCGAGCGCGCCGAACACGTGCATCAGTAATTCGGTGCGGCCCGCACCCATCAGCCCGCCGATGCCCAGCACCTCGCCGGCTCGCACGTCGAGGCTGATGTCGTGCAGCAGCGGCTTGCGCGCGGCGGACTCGACCGATAGATCGCGGATGCTCAGCAGCACGTCGCCGGGGTGCGAGGCCCGACGCGGGAACAGGTCGGCGATTTCGCGTCCCACCATGCGGCGGATGACGTCGTCTTTGCTCGTCTCACTCGCCGCCAAGGATGCGACCGACGCGCCGTCGCGCAGCACCGTGATGCGATCCGCGATGGCGAACACTTCGTCCAGCTTGTGCGAGATGTAAACGATGGCGATGCCGCGTGCCCGCAGATCGCGGATGATGTCGAGCAGGACGTCCACTTCCTGCTCGGTCAGCGCGGCCGTCGGTTCGTCGAGAATCAGCACGCGGCTTTTTTTGCCGAGCGCTTTCGCGATTTCGACCAGCTGCCGATAGCCGATGCCGAGGTCATTTACCCGCGCATCGGCGGGAATATTCAACTTAAACTGGCTGAGCAGCTTGGCAGCATCGCGATAGGCCTTCGGCCAATCGATCGCCAAGCCGCCGAAGCGGCGCGGCTCGACGCCGAGGAAAATGTTCTCCGCCACCGTCAGTTCCGGCACGAGCGCCAGTTCCTGATAGATGACGGCGATGCCGGCGTTTTCGGCATCGCGCGAGTTGTAAAACTGCACCGGCTTGCCGTCGACGCGCACTTCGCCTTCGTACGTGCCGGCCGGGTGAATGCCGCCGAGCAGCTTGATCAGCGTGGATTTTCCCGCGCCATTTTCGCCGCAGATCGCGTGCACTTCACCGGGGCGGAGGTCAAAGCTGACGCCTTTGAGCGCGACAACCCCGCTGAAGCGTTTGATCAGCGCGTCGGCAGAGAGAATGGGTTCAGAGGTGTTCATCGCGTCACATCGCTTGGTGTCTTATCCCCTCTCCCGGTGTACGGGCGAGGCGACAAGAACTTACTTCGTGAAAATCTGTTCGTGCTTGAACATGTTGTCCTTGACGACGGTGTCATCGACGTTGTCCTTGGTGACCACAACCGTGTCCATCAGCACGGAGGGCACGTCGAACTTGCCGTTGTTGACCGTGTCCGGCGCGACCACCGCCTTGCGCTGCGTGAAGGCATACGCCAGTTCCGCGGCGCGGCCGGCGAGCTGTTTGAGTGGCTTGTAGATCGTCATTGACTGGCTGCCCTGCACGAGCCGCTGGCAGGCGACCAGTTCCGCGTCCTGCCCGGTCACGATGACCTTGCCGACGAGGCCTTCTTCGCTCAGCGCTTGGATCGCCCCGCCGGCGGTGCCGTCGTTGCTGGCAAGGATTGCGTCGATGTCATGGCCGAAACGGGTGAGCGCGGCATTGGCGATTTTCTTTGCGTTTTCCGGCTTCCAATCGTCACACCAGTCTTCCAGCAGCACCTGAATCGCGCCGCTGTCGATCGCCGGCTTGAGCGCTTCGTCCTGGCCTTGCTTAAACAGGATCGCGTTGTTATCCGACTTCGCGCCGTACATGCGGACGATCTTGAACGGCTTCTTCCCGCTCTTCGCGGCGGCCTCGACCATGAACTGCCCCTGCTGCTTGCCGACGCGCACATTGTCGAACGACAGGTACACGTCCACCGGGCTATTCATGATCAGCCGGTCGTACGCGATCACCGGCACGGGCGGCTTCTGGCTATGAGCCATCTCCACGGCCTTGGCCATCACCACACCGTTATGGCTGGCGACCACCAGCACGTCCACGCCGCCGGTCAGCAAGCCGGTGACATTCTGGATTTGAACGTTGTCGTCGGAGTTGGCGGATTCAATTTTGACCTCGGCCCCGAGCGCTTCACAGCGTGCCTTGAAGGCGTCGCGATCGACCTGCCAGCGGGCTTCCTTGAGCGTATCCAGCGAGAGGCCGATCAGCGGCTTGCGCGACAACACCGCCGCCCCGCCGCCGCTGCCACGCAGGGCTAGGCCGATGGCAACGCTCAGGACCAGGGAGACAACCACCAGAATCGATTTCAATGACATGGGTCCTCACTCCAAACTAAAACCGCCGCGAGGGTGGGAGTCTAGCGTGAGACCGGCGTCCGGCGAAATGGGAGCGGAGTTTCAAACGTTGGCCATAAGTGCAAAAAAGTGGTCGGATTTGATTGTGCTATTTTATCTTCGCGTATTGCCGACAACTTTCAGCCGGGCCGGGGGTTGGGGCGAAAAAAGACGCGCCCGGCGTGATGACAGATTACCCAGACCGCCATGCGACTTATGGCCGTCGCCGGGGACAACCCAACACGCCCGCGATGGGCCGGCGCTCTTGGCCGGCGTGCTTGAACCACCGTGGCCCGAAACCGTAAACGGCGACATTTCATGCCGTCGCCATTCCGGATTTCTTTTCGTACCTTCGCGACTTCGTGTTCCATATTCCCCTCGCCACGCCGCCCAGCCATCCATTTTACTCTACCGCCGCGAATTCCCGTTGTCGGCCATAAAATCAGGCATTTTCGCAATTTTTTGGCCGGTGCAAGACGACGGTTTCGCGAGGGATTTCCCTTGCCGCGCCATCATTGTGGATTTATGCTGTCGTACGCCGAGTCGAGGGAATCGGCCGCCGCACGGAGCGGTGCATGGAGAAGATGTTTCACATCGGTCCCGGGAGCTTATCATTTTGAAATCGGTTGGTGCAGTTGCCGTGGCCCTAGCCGCCGGATCGGTCTTGGGTTCGTCGGTCGCCTTGGCGGATTACGTGCCGGTGATCGGCGGGCCAACTTTAGACGCGACGCGAACGGGATTGTCGGGCGGAACGGCTCAATCTTTTGTAAAAGCCAACGGCTTTAGGGCGGACGATGCCTTCTTGACCGGTAACGGGTACCAGCTCATCAACGGTAGCTTTATTGGCTACCAACCCATGGCTTGGGGCGCTAACGGGATCGTCGCACTGCAAACGTTGGGTCAGGCCGCTAACGGTGCCATTTCAGGTAGTGTGACAGGCCGAGCCGCAGACGGAACCCTTTTCGGTTACGCCGAGAAGTTTACGAACGGGCTAAGCGTTGGCGTCCGCCCCGTACGATGGACGTCGACAGGCCAGATTTCGGAAATGGCCTATCCCGGTGCCGCCAACACATCGGGCGTCGGATATGTGAATGCCGTCAACCCCAGTGGCATCAGCGTCGGTGTGAATCAACTGCTCGCTCAGGACTCAAGCAATTTTCCGATCGTCGTGTCTGAGAATCCGGTGCGATGGAACGCCAGTGGCACAATTGCGACGAGCCTCGGAACTCTAGGAGCTGACGCGAATGGCAACACCTTCGCGTATGCGCAGGCCATCAGCGGATCAGGGATCGCCGTTGGAACTGCGACGCGATACACGAACCATACTGCGGGCCGCACACAGGCAGTGCGTTGGGATCCTGCGAGCAACCTCGCGGTAGAACTCATAACGCCAACATCTGCCACCGCCGTATTCACACAATCCGCCGCGAGTGATATCAACGCCAACGGTACGGTCGTCGTGGGCAAGGTCGATGTGGTTAGCACGTCCGGCAGCGTGGTTAGTACGACGGGCGCCCGCTGGAATGCCGCGACGAATACGGGAATCGTGCT
>JAQGHK010000039.1 GCA_028288875.1 Phycisphaerales bacterium
GCAGATCGCGCCGCTGCTGGATGAGCTTCGCAAGTAATTGCACTGCACCCAGCAATCCCACTCATCTGTGCGCGGCGAGGATGACGATGAAGAGTCACGCGACGCGCGACGAAGTGATTTGAAGTCGTGATGCGATGCGAAAAAATTTTCGCGGCAAGCGTGTTGTGAAGTGAACTTCGTGTTGACTCGTTTGAATCAACTGCTAGATTCTGTGCAGCGATATTCTTTGCAGGCCGGAAGTGGTGGCTCCCTTCCGGCCTTTTTGTTTGTACCCACTGCACTCACCGAGACGCTTTCTTCAACGCTTGAGCGCGATGAACTTTTTCAGCGCGGCGATCGTGAACGTGTTGATCACTTCATCCGCCGTCGTTCCGGCACGGCGGGCGACGCTGATGCCGAGCGCGGCTTTCCGCTGAAGCGACATCGTGCTGTGCGCGTCGGTATTGATCGACAGCTTCACGCCCCTCGCCAAAGCCGCCCGCGCGTTGACATCGTTCAGATCCAGTCGCGGCCAACCGCTGTTGATCTCCAACGCGACGTTCGCCGCCGCCGCACGCTCAATCACCTTATTGATCTCCAGCGGTAGCCCTGCACGGGCGTTGATCAATCGACCCGTCGGATGGCCGATGATGTTCACGCAAGGCGTATCGATGGCCCGCAGGATGCGGTCGGTGGCCTTATCGGCGTCCTGTTTGAGCGACACGTGCGGCGAGGCGACGACGATATCGAGTTCGCGCAGCACCGCTTCCTCAAAATCCAGCCGGCCGTCGACCAGAATGTCGACTTCGCACCCCGCCAGCAGCGTGATTCCCTTGATTTTCTCGCCAACCTTGCGAATCGCGGCCACATGCTTCAGCAGCCGTTCGGCAGTCAATCCATTGGCAAGTTGCTGGCTTTTGGAGTGATCGGTGATGGCCAGATAGGTAAAGCCGAGGGCCTTTGCGGCCTCGGCCATCTCTTCGATCGTGTGCTCGCCGTCACTGGCGGTGGTGTGCGTGTGCAGATCGCCGCGGAGGTCGTCGACGGTGATCAGCTTCGGCAGCTTGTCCGCCAGCGCCAGTTCCACTTCGCCACGCGCTTCGCGGAGTTCGGGCTCGACAAATCGCAAGCCGAGCGCCTTATAAACGTCGGCCTCGGTCTTGCTCGCCACCGGCTTCAGCACCGGCGGCTGGCCGGTGTGCTTCTCGGCCTTCTCATGGTCCGCCAGGTTGTAGAGGCCCCATTCGTTGAGGGTGAGACCTTTATCCAGCGCCCTGCCGCGAATCTTCACGTTGTGATCTTTCGAGCCCGTGAAATAGAGCAAGGCCGCACCGAAATTCAGTTCCGGCACGATACGAAGATCGACCTGCAGACCGCCGTCGACCAATACGCTCGCCTTCGTCGGCCCTTCGCCGAGAATTTTTTCGACCATCGGCAGTGAGACGAATGCGTGCGTCACCGCCGCGCTATCGCCCTTCGCTTTCAGGGCAGCCACGATATCAATATCGCCGATCGTCTCGCGCCAGCGTCGAAGGCTGCCGGCGTATTCCGCGTGCGTCACGCCAGCAAGCTTTCGCACTTCGTCCACCAGCGCCGTCGCGATCGGCAGCGCATCGGCCAAGCCGATCCGGCCTTTGCTCGCTGCCAGCAAGTCGATGCCTTCCTTGATGGTCTGAATCTTCTTGGCCCCCATGCCGGCGAGGCCTTCCAGTTTGCCCTCGCTGATCGCCGCTACCAGTTCGCCTTGCCCGGTGATGCCGCGTTCCTTCCAAAGCAGCTTGATGGTCTTCGGCCCAAGCCCGGGAATGTCCAGCAGCGGAATGAGCCCGGCGGGCACGCTGGCCATCAGTTCGTCGATGTCGGTGCTGCGGCCGGTGCGGACGAACTCTTCGATAATCGTGCGGGACGATTTGCCGACGCCTTCAATATCGCCGACGGATCCATCTTCAACGGCCGCTTTTATGTCGATCGTGCTGTCGCCGATAAGGCGGGCGACTTTTGAGAAAGCGATCGCCTTAAACACCGACTCGCCCTTGATTTCCATCACAGCGGCGGCGGATCGGAACAGGCGCTCGAGGTCGTGATTCAGGGACATGCCCAGAGTTTAAGCCGCCGGAGCCCGTTGTGTCATGGCGCGGCCGGATCAGGCCGCGCGGCTTTGCATCGACGGGATCGCCAGCAGCAAAGAAGTGGCGGCTTTAGCATCCATCGGGCGGCCGAACAGGTAGCCTTGCGCGAACTCGCAGCCGATTTCCTTGAGCCGGTGCAGTTGCCCCTCTGTTTCAATGCCCTCCGCCACCAGCGGCACGTTCAGCCCGCGGGCCAGCATCGCGACGGCATCAAACACCAACGACTGGCCGTCGGCTCCTGTCAGGCCGTCGGCGAAACTGGAATCCAATTTCATGCCGTCGAGCGGCAGATCCTCCAGCATGCAAAGCGACGATTGGCCGGTGCCGAAGTCGTCCACGTGCAGCTGCACATTCATGTCACGCAGGCGGGTGAGCACCTCGTTGGCCTGCCGCGGGCTGTCCATGACCGTGCTTTCGGTGATCTCCAGCTTCAGGTGATGCGCCTCGACGCCGGTCCGGACCAGAATGTCCTGGACCTGGTCCACCAGGCTGATCGAGGTCAGCTGCTTGCGGGAAACGTTGACGCTCATTGTCAAAGCGGAAAGCATCGGCAGCATCTTTTTCCACTCGGCCAACTGGGCGCAGGCGTCTTCCAGAATGCGCAAGCCGAGCACGCTGATCAGGCCGGTTTCCTCCGCCAGTGAGATGAAGTCGCCCGGCAGGATCAGGCCGCGCGTCGGGTGATGCCAGCGGGCCAGGGCTTCGAAGCCGACCAGGGCCCGCGTGCTGGTAT
>JAQGHK010000076.1 GCA_028288875.1 Phycisphaerales bacterium
TCTTCCCCGCGCTCCGGGGCTTCTTTTTTAGAGAATTGCGGTCGTTTCGCCGCCCCGCAGGCGCTGCCAGGCCGACATCGCCGAGACTGCGCAGACGGCCAGACCCAGGATCGCATAGATCGGGCTGTTGAACCCTGCCTGAACTTGCATCG
Source organism: Phycisphaerales bacterium (assembly GCA_028288875.1). Lineage (GTDB taxonomy): Bacteria > Planctomycetota > Phycisphaerae > Tepidisphaerales > Tepidisphaeraceae > RYN-431. The sequence continues at coordinate 153 of JAQGHK010000076.1, forward strand.
CCGCCGCCAAACCGTTGGCCGCGCAGCCGGCGGCCGCCAGACCGAGAATGCCCATCAGCACTACGCGATCCAGTGCGGGACGAATGACCAGGACGCCGTAAAAGGTCGCTTCCAGAAGCAGGAGGATACCCGTCGCGAATTCGCCGAAGTCGCGCCAGGCGGTGCCGCCGGTGAGTTCGAAATAGGCGACCGGCCGGCCTTCCATCGGCCCGCTGATCCAGTTGATGGAATAGGGGTTGCCGGTCGGCGTCATCACCCATTCGCCGAAGGCCCAGCCGAGCATCAGGAAGACCACCCCGACGATGGCCGTCACGACAGCCGTCCCGGCATAACCCGCGGACGAGGGTAGCGAAGCTCGCGCGGTGTCGGTCATCGCGGGCTCATGACTTCCACTGAAATGTCGTCCGGCAACAACTGCTCCAGCTTCCGCTGGATGCTGCCCTTGATGATCGTGTGCAGGGTGCTGCGGCGGCTGGTGCCGATGGCCAGCTTGCTGACGCCGTTCATGGCGGCCAGTTCGGCGATGATTTCCGGCGCGTTCGTGCCGGTGTCGTAAGCCGGGATGATCGGCACGCCGTAACGGTGGCCGGCGTCGAGGAAGTCGACGAACAGCGCCTGGGCGGCCGGGTCGGTGTCGAGCGTCATGCTCGCGGCGCCTTCCACTTTATAATTCAGTTGCAGCTCGCGAACGAAGGCGACGACGAGTGCCTGATCGTGTGCCTTAGCTTCCTGGCAGGCCTGGTCGGCCAACTGGCTGCCGCCGGCGGTGGCGATCATCATGCGCGGCAGGGCGAGGGCCTCGGGCGTCAGCTGGGCGACGATCGCCTGACGCAGCAGACTCATCTTCGGTCGGCGGGCGGCGAACCAGTGGGTGGCGTACCGCAGCGAGAAGCCGACGGCCAGCACGATCGCGACGAAGATCAACGCCGCACGCTTATCGATCGCGATGGTGATCCAGATGATCGCCAGCAAAATTCCGATGGCCATCATCGGCCCGCGGCGGTACCAGCGGCGAAGGCGGGCATGGAACGCGCACAGCACGCAGTTGATCGCGACGGCACCGACGATGCCGATGGCGTAAAGATGTGATAGGCCTTCCACGTCGCTGACGACCATCAGCACGCCGGCCGGGATGATGGTGGCGGCGATGGCCGCCATCCACGGGGCGCCCATCGTGTTGAGCTTTTGCAGGACCATGGGCAGCTCGCGGTCGCGACTCATGATGTAGAGCAGGCCCATCAGGGCGCCGATGGCGGTGTTGGCGGCCGACAGCAGCAGCAGGCCGCCGAGGATACGAACGGACCATTCGCCGAAGGCCCCGGTGTAATGCCCGGCCATGTACGCCAGCATGTCGGCGGTGTGCTTTTCGCGATCCAGCGGGTAGATCGACAGCATCACCAAGGCCAGCAGGATGTTGAACAGGCAGACTTCGGTCGCCACGATCCAGATGGCCCGGCTGCTGGTCTTGAAGACCGGCTTCTTCATGACGCCCGTGAGGCTGGCGATCGCCTCCACGCCCGATAGAGCCAGCACTATCGCGGTGAATGCGTGCCAGAGGTCGCCGATCTTGTGATCGAACAACTGGCCAAATCGCAATTCCTTCCAATGGATTTGCGGTATGGCGCAGCAGGTCACCAGCAGCGTGATAAACACCATCGCAATGGCGACCAGAATCGCTAAACCGGCCGAGTGCTTGGGTCCCAGCAGGTTGACGGCGCCGATGCCGACAATCGAGACAATCGCCCAGAACGCCGCCATTTTATAGAACGGCAGTTTGGGGGCGGCGGCCACTTCGGCGGCCTGGGCGTCGGCGGGGCGGATGATCTTGTCGCCGGCGTCGACTTCCGGCTTCCCGGCATCGACATCGACAACATGCTCAAACCCGAAGTAATGGAAAGCATCCAAGGCCGATAAAGACGCTGTCACGGTGTAATCCGCGAACAGCAGCAGGGCGGCCAGAACGCCTAAGAGCGGGTGGAAGCTGCGGGCAGCGGAATAGACGCCGCCGCCTTCGGGATACAGCCGGCAAATCTGGGTGTACGCCCAGCCGACCAGCAGGATCAGCAGGCTCATGCAGCAGATCAGCGCGAAGCTGGTCCGCCCGGCCACCAGGAACGCGAGGCCGAGGACGTACAGACGGCTGGTGCCCCAATCGCCGAAGAGCAGACCGGCCGATCCGACCCACCCCAGGTTCCGAGGCCGTTCAGCACTCAGAAGGTTCAGGGCTTGGGGACGGGGAGCGTGACTGGAGTCGTGTTCGGTGGCGGCAGTGCTCATGGATGGGACCGGACCGAAGCCCGGCACTTGTACTAATAGGTCGTACTAGGGTCGCAAAGATCGCCCGTCTGTCAAACCCTTGGCCGGACGATTT
>JAQGHK010000085.1 GCA_028288875.1 Phycisphaerales bacterium
CCGAACGGGAACGTGACCGACAGACCGAGCAGAGGCTGCGTGCCGACGAGCGTGCTCGAACCATTCTCGAAAGCATTACCGACGCGTTTTTCGCCACCGATCGCGAGTTCAATTTCACCCACGCCAATCCGCAGGGCGAACAACTGCTCGGCCGAAAGCCGGGTGAGTTGATTGGACTCAATCTCTATAAGGAATATGCGGGCATTGTCGGAACGGATTTCGACATCTTGTACCGGGCCGCGGCACGGGACGGAAAGTCCGGCTGTGCGACGATTTATTACCCCGACCACGCCCGATGGTACGAGGCCCACGCCTACCCTTCCGCCGAGGGGATGTCCGTCTTCTTCCGCGACGTGAGCGAAGCAAAACGCGCTGAAGAAGCAATCCGAAGGAGCGAACAGCGACTCGCGGCAGTGGTCCAGACCGCACTGGACTGCGTGGTCGGCATGGATCATGAGGGACACGTCATTGAATGGAATCCTGCTGCCGAATCCACGTTCGGCTACACGCGTGCGGAGGCGATCGGGCAGGAAATGGCACGCTTGATCATTCCTGCCGTGTTTCGCGACCGACACCGGGAAGGGCTAGCCCGCTATCTGAAGACTGGCGACGGGCCCGTGCTGGGTCAACGGCTGGAATTGGCGGCCTGCCGTAAAGACGGAACGGAGTTCCCGGTCGAGCTGTCAATCACGCGCGTGCTGGGTGACGGCCCTCCGGTGTTCACCGGTTACTTGCGAGACATCAGTGGCCGCAAACAGGCCGAAGCAGAACGCGAGCAGCTTCTGCTCACCGAACGCGCGGCCCGGTCACAGTCTGAGCGAGCGAGCCGGATGAAGGACGAGTTCCTGGCAACACTCAGTCACGAAATCAGAACGCCTTTGAATGCGATCCTCGGCTGGTCGCAGATTATGCAGAGTTCGGCTGATCCCGCGGATATCGCGAACGGTCTGCAGGTCATAGAACGCAATGCGCGTGCTCAGGCCCAGATCATCGAAGATCTTCTGGACATGAGCCGCATTATCAGCGGCAAAATCAGGCTTGATGTTCAGCGGCTCGACTTATCCGCCGTCGTACACACGGCTATTGAAGCCCTCCGACCGACTGCCGACGCCAAAAGCTTACGTTTGAAGTCGGTCATTGATCCCCTTCAGGGGGTTGTCGTGAGCGGCGATATCAGCCGACTGCAACAAGTACTCTGGAATCTCCTGTCCAACGCGATCAAATTTACACCCAAAGGCGGGCGGGTTCAGGTTCTTCTGGAACGGGTGAACTCACACCTGGAAATCAGCGTCATCGACTCCGGGGAAGGTATTGAGCCTGAGTTTCTACCGTATGTGTTCGACCGTTTCCGCCAGGCGGATGCGAGCACAACTCGCCGACATGGCGGACTGGGAATCGGCCTCTCAATCGTCAAACAACTCGTGGAACTGCATGGTGGTTCGATCCGTGTCAAAAGCGCGGGATCGGGGCATGGGGCTACCTTCATCGTGACACTGCCGCTAATCGTCGTCCACGCTGAACCTGAAGGAGAGCCGGAACGGCGACATCCGCGCGTTCTGTCCGCGGCGAGCCGGGTCCCCGACGCTTGCGACGACGTAAAGGGTTTACGAGTGCTCGTGGTCGATGACGAACCGGACGCACGGGCACTGGTAAAACGCCTCCTGGAAGACTGCCACGCCGTCGTCACCACCACGGGGTCAGTTGATGAAGCGATCAAGCTTATCGAGGCAATGCGGTTTGATGTGCTGGTCTCGGACATAGGTATGCCCGACGAAGATGGCTATGCGCTCATCAGGCGCGTGCGTTTGCTCGGTAAGGATAATGGCGGCGACATTCCGGCGATCGCTTTGACGGCTTATGCACGGGCCGAGGATCGCGTGAAGGCCGTGTCCGCCGGGTTCCAGATGCACGTAGCCAAGCCGGTCGAACCCGTTGAACTGGTCACGATGGTCGCCGGTGCGGCAGGACGAACCGGGCCAACGCCCGCGTGATTCGACGCTGAGCTATCGCGAAACGAATGAGCCGTTTGTTGGCGACTTCGACGTTGGTGGTGATGCCTCGGTCGCCACTGTGAAGCGATGGTGCTGCCCGAGGGCATCCAATTTGCCGTCGAAACGCATGGCGATCCGGCGTAGGCTGGAGAAAAACGAAGGTCTGAGTGTCGAGCGTTTACCGGCGCCGGAAATCATCAGAAAACATCACAACGCTCTGTCAGGAACTAGCTTTCCGCCGGCGCATTCTTTTTCCATGCGTACGCAACAGGACCGGCCGGGCCGTGGCGGCCTTTAGCGATCAGCTTTTTGGCCTGAAGGCCCGTGAGGTTCATAACCTTGTCACGCTCGTGGCCCAGCGCAATCAGCTTATCGACTTGGAACGGACTAGCGGGACGTCGGTCTTCGAGAGTCGCCATACCGCCATTAAATGACTAACGATGGGCGAACTCAAACCAATTCTGAGGCTAAGCGGCTCCTGTACCCGCTAGCCGCGTCTATCGGCGTCGCGTTTGGGACGCGGAGGCGGAGTGTTTGGCCAAGGTGCGCGGAACATCAAGGCGTCCGCCAGCTACACCATTAGGTCCCCGGCCTTAGGGTTTCGGGTCAGGAAGAGGATGATCGCCTCTCGGTAATCGGTTGATTGCCCATACGGGCGACGCCTTCGAATGATGTAGGCGTGGACGAACACCGTCGACGTGTCATGGTCGCTCATTTGCACGCTCGATTCGAAGCGTTACGCGAGGAATCGGTAACGGCCGGTGATGAGCAGAAGCAGTCAATCTCGTCCCACATGGCCGAACTGACCCGCACGATGCTTGAGCTCATGCACATCCTACCCGGCCCGCTGGATGGTGTGAGTGACCATGGCGATCCGACCCTCTTGCCGGCGACACGGTTGGGCGATGCGCTTCATGGTTGACCGTGCGGTCCGTGGAGGTGGCCGAGTCGAGGCCCGCTGATGGGCAACCTTTAGCGACAGTACGGAGGACGCACGGCGCGTGTCGGAACGTCGCGAAGGAAGTCGCTGATATTTTGGCAAAACCTAAGTTTAAATATCGACCCGGTCAGGTCACTCCTTCTGGCAAGCTGAACACTTCGCGCTGGCGGGCCGCACGCTCGCTCATCCGCATGCCTCGCACAAGCGCCGCCAGCGCGGCGACGATATACACCGAACATGCGGGCACCCACATGATCAGGCCACCGAGCTGTTGATCCTCCAGCGGCGTCAGCCCCCAAGCGGCGGGCGAGTTGCCGTAGATCGGATACCACACGCCGCGTGCAAAGGTCAGCATTGCGCCCAGGAACCCGCTGTGCAGTGCGGTCGTGAACAGGTAGAGCACCGCCGCCCCACTCGCTGATGCTGATGCGCGGGCGTGGAACAGAGACCACCAGAACAGCAGTGCCGAGATCAAGAAGCTGAGGTGTTGAGCCGCGTGCACCCACTCGGATTCCTGTGTCGCTTCGAACAGGACCGGGGCGTGCCAGCTCCAGAGAACAACGGCGTGAAGCAGCCAGGCGATCAGTGGTCGCGTGACGACCTGCCAGGCCGCCCGCCATATCTGGCCGTTGGATGCGGCCCCTAATTCACTGGCCCACGCCCGCGGCAGCGCGTGCAGGATCGGCAGCACCGGCCGGCCGAGCACGAGCAGCGGCGCGGCCACGAGCATCAGCAGCTCGTGCTGTGTCATATGAACCGAGAACAACATTGACCCCCATGAATGCAGCGGCGAAACCAGCGCGATGAACAACGTCAGCCAGCCGCCGAGAAAACAACCGGCCTCCCATCGCCGGATACCGTGGCCAATACCCGCGCCCCGCCACAGCCGCCGCAGACCGACGCCATAGAGCCCGATCGAGATAACCAGCCCCGCCCAACTCACCGGCTCCCACGGCCAGGCGCGGCCGAGCTCGTGCCAATCACGTGGCCCGGCCGATTCAAGCGATGATTCAATGTCATGCCCGGCGTGCGCTTGCGCGAACGCGGCCCCCGCCACGCAGGCGGCCGCAAACGTTTGGAGTAGGATTCGTTTTCCGCTGGATGTCATTCGGTCAATCCCACGCCGCGTTAAGGTAGATCTCCGCCAGCCCGGTCGCCAGAATGACGAGAGTAAATAGACCGCTGCTGAACATGCCGAGCACGCCGAGAAATCGGCAGCGGCCGTCCTCGGGCTCATCGAGTGAGGCGCGACCGGTCCGCCGCCAATCGTTCCAAGACAGCACGCCGCAGCCGATCGTGAGCAGCAGGCACCCAGACGTTGCGGCGTATAGCAGGCCGTAGTGCTGCGTGCGCTGCGCATACTTCACGAGGGTATAGACCAACTGCAAATGCACGGCCCAAATGACCGGTGATCCCAGCACACCACCCAGCAGCGAAGCACTCAGCCCGGCGCGCCACACGTGGCTGGTTGTCTGTTCCATGGCCGCACCTCGCTTCAGAGACAGCGTGCCCCGAAATAAATCAGGCCGTAAACCACGACCCACGTCGCGACAACCCAGTACCAGTAAATGCCAGTCAGACTGATGTCGTGGGCCTGATGTTCGTCCAGCGGGTGGCTGTGCAGGTACAAGGCCATGATGAACAGTTCGCCGCCGGCGGCCAGCAGGTACGTCAGATGCGTGCCGAGGATGGTCCAGACGAGGGAGGCGTACGCATTGTCGTTGAAGCGGACACCGGTACCGGCGAAATCACCGAAGCGAACATAGATGACCCCGAGCGTGAGCGCGAACATGACCCACATTCCGATTTTCGTCGCGGTTTGGCGCAGTTCGCGAGCGGCGCGGTCGGTCCAGGCCATTAGCCCGCAACTGCCGAACATGACAATCAGTTCGACCGTTGGCCAGGCGAGCGCCGGCAACGGCCGCAGGATGGGCGGGTTGGCAAACGGGTTCGGCGGCGGCCAGATTTCGAAGTTTTGCCG